>JBEDEU010000023.1:0-15689 GCA_041175585.1 Pseudomonadota bacterium
TGGATAGGTCGCATTTCCGGGCAGGGCAACGCCTAGTGCCTCCACCATGCTTGCCATCGTGGAGGCCGTGCCCATCACCATGCAGTGACCATGGGAGCGATGCATACAAGACTCTGCTTCATGAAACTCGTCGACGGTCATCTTGCCTGCACGTACGTCTTCCGACATCGACCAGGTATTTGTGCCCGAGCCGATATCGTGACCGCGGTACTTGCCATTAAGCATCGGTCCGCCGGAGACACCGATCGTTGGAATGTTGACACTTGATGCCCCCATCAGAAGCGAGGGCGTGGTCTTGTCGCAACCGAAAAGTAGTACGACTCCATCAAGCGGGTTCGCCCGGATCGTTTCCTCGACGTCCATGCTGGCGAGGTTGCGTAGCAACATGGCGGTGGGCCGCACGAGGGTCTCGCCCAGAGAGGTCACGGGGAACTCGAGGGGAAAGCCACCCGCCTCAAGTATGCCTTGACGAACTTGATCCGCCAGCAGCCGAAAGTGCGAATTACAGGGGGTTAATTCTGACCAGGTGTTACAGATTCCTATAACCGGCCGACCGTCAAACTGATCGTGCGGAATCCCCCGATTTTTGGTCCAGCTGCGGTAGAGGAAACCATGAACCCCATCGCGCGCAAACCATTGGCTGGAGCGGCTTTTATTAGCAGTTTTTTTGGCATTTTTGCTCATGGAGAGGCCCTTGATAGGAATCATTGATTCCGGCAACCATAGCGCGCTTGTATCCGGTTCGCAACTGATTAATCAGGTCCGACCGAGCTCTAAAGCAAGGGATAGTACTAGGTTCCAAAGTGCGGTCCCTCGTCTACGATGATTCGCTTAAAGAATAGCGGTGTGCCGCCATTAATTACCTACATCGTGGCCCAACAAGCCAATGATTACCATTCGGAGATATTTATGATGAAGCGGATCGGACGTACGACTTTATTGGCTGCAAGTGTTTTGGCTTTAGCGTTGGCATCTACCGCGCAAGCGCAAACGGTGATGCGTAACAGTATCTCGGTTGCTCAAAACTCACACCAGGGTGTTGGTGTTGATGTGTTGGCGGCGGAAGTCGAAAAACGCACGAATGGCCGCATTATCATCAAGAACTTTTATTCAGGCAGCCTGGGCGGTGAGCGCGAAAGTATTGAGTCAGTTCAATTGGGTACGCAGGAACTCGCCGGCACTAGCACCGGACCCATTCCAAACTTTGTCCCAGCAGTTCGCATTCTTGACATCCCATTCCTGTTCCGCGACAAGGCACATGCACGCGCTGTGCTAGACGGTCCGATCGGAGATGCCTTGCTCAAGGAATTTGATAGCAAGGGTTTCAAGGCACTTGCTTGGTCCGAGAACGGTGTACGTCATATGACGAATAGCAAGCGTCCCGTAAATGTCCCTGACGACCTGAAAGGTCTGAAAATGCGCACGATGGAGAACCCCGTTCACGTTGCAGCATACAAAGGCTTCGGAATCATTACCACGCCGATGGCTTTCCCAGAGGTGTTTACAGCTCTCCAGCAGGGTGTCGTAGACGGCCAGGAAAATCCTCTGTCGGTGATTATGGCTGCCAAGTTTGAGCAAGTTCAAAAATACATGACACTGACTGGCCACGTCTATAGCCCAGCTATTTACCTCATGAATAAGGCTGCATTTGATAAGCTGTCCGCAGCAGATAAGCAGGCATTCCTTGATGCAGCGAAAATCGCCTCCGCCGCTCAGCGTGCGCGTGTCGATCAGGATGATGCCCAAGGTGTTGCCTATCTACGCAGCAAGGGTATGACGGTCAATGAGAATGTTGATAAACAAGCATTCGTCGCGAAGTTGGCACCAGTGTTCGCACAGTTTGAAAAAGACTTTGGCAAAGACAAAATCGATGCAATTCGTAACTACAAGTAATCCATAAGTTCGATTGAATGCCAGGTAGATAGTACGGGCGCGACACTCAGGTGACGCGCCTGTTTTTTTAAAGGTTGATATGAAAAACACATTTCTGGCTTTTGAGAGAGTTACAACCCAAATTGCTTTGATAGTTGCCTGTGCAATGATGGCTATTTCGGCGTCACTGGGTTTCTTTCAGGTAATCATGCGCTTCGTCTTGGAGATCCCAGCAGAGTGGACGGAGGTGTTGATTCGCTTTAGCTTGATCTGGATGGTGTTCATGGGTGTGCCATACGCATTTAGGGTCGGTGCGATGGTGAGTGTCGACGTACTTTATCGTTGGGCTGGCCCCCGCGGAAAGCGACTCTTTGACGTGGTGACGGCTTTGGCGTCGCTGACTCTGGTTGCCGTCATCATTTGGTGGGGCTGGGACTACGCAAATCGTGGGAAGATGCAGACGGTGATTGGCCTAGAGGGCGTTTCAATGTTTTGGGCTTATTTGGCATTGCCAGTTGGTGGGCTGTTTTGCATCCCGGCAATCCTTGCGCAGTTTTTTAACCCACAGCGTAGCGAATTGGAGAATGCACAATGAGCGTCACGATGCTAATCACGATGTTGCTATGTTTCGTGCTGACTATTTCTGTAGCAGTCTCGATAGGCTTGGCAGCGATCCTAGGCATACATATTGGCAATGTAAATATGCTTGTTGCCGTTAAGGAAATGTTTAACTCTTTAAACAAGTTCCCCTTGGCTGCAATTCCCTTCTTTATTTTGGCCGGTAATCTGATGGAGACCGGCGGTATCTCTCGCCGACTGGTAGAGTTTGCGAAAAGTATTGTGGGTGGTGTGCAGGGTGGCCTGCCGATGACTTGCGTCCTGACCTGCATGATTTTTGCTGCGGTGTCTGGCTCAAGCGTCGCGACGACCTTTGCGATTGGCGCGATTTTGATCCCGGCTTTGATAAAGCATGGATATCCACCAAACTACGCAGCAGCTCTGCAGGCGACGAGTGCTGAACTTGGTGTGATTATCCCGCCCTCAATCCCAATGATCTTGTACGGTGTCGCGGCGGAAGTCTCGATTGGCGAGCTGTTCATTGCCGGTTTTGGACCTGGCTTATTTATTGGCGTCAGTCTGATGGCCTTTGTTCACATCTATTGCCGCTTCAAAGGTTGGGGTAAGAACGATGGCGAAGGGCGGCTGAGCTTCAGCAAAGCGACTGTACAGGCTGGTTGGGCGCTGCTCATGCCAGTTATCATTTTGGGCGGAATTTATGGTGGCGTATTTACACCCACCGAAGCTTCTGCTGTTGCGGTGTTTTACGCTTTGTTTGTCGGTGTGTTGCTTTACCGAGAAATTAAGCCTCGCGATATCTATCCGATTCTCAAGAAATCGGTCGTCTCAAGTGCAGTGATTATGTTCATCATTGCCAACGCAGGACTTTTTGCTTTCTTGTTAACACGGGCAGGCGTGCCAGATGCGATTGGTCGCTGGCTTGAGGCGGTTCTGCAATCACCTGCGATGTTCTTGTTGGGCGTGAACGTCGCGCTGTTCATTATCGGCATGTTCATTGAGACAGGCGCAGCTATTATCGTCCTTGCTCCGATCCTTGCTCCGGTGGCCATACACTTCGGCGTTGATCCCGTGCACTTTGGATTGGTGATGGTAGTGAACTTGGCTCTTGGAATGATTACACCGCCTTTTGGTGTGAACTTGTTCGCTGCATGTACGGTTGCCCGGCTGTCTCTTGATCAGGTGATTAGTCGTTTGTGGCCTTTCGTTGCCGTCGTTTTATGCTGTTTGATGGTTATTACGTATGTGCCATCGATCTCTCTGACGCTAAGGGACTTGGTCTATCGGTAGTGCTTTGCTTGTGCGCTAAGTTTTGGTAACCGGATTTACATTCGGTTACCAATATGTCATCTCAATCGAGTCTATTCCGATCAAAATAAATTGCAACCGAGTGTAAGCATCGTCTTGCGCGTGGATCACTATATCCAGTACCTTATCAGATGTGATGTCGCTTCGTTTATGATGCGCCTCGTTTTCGACTCTGCAGGTACATCAATTGGAAAATAGAATGACCGTGATTGAAACCCGATTTGATACTATTTTGCCAACGCTTGCGACAAAGGAAGATGTAAAAAATTTAGACTTGAAGTTGACTGGTGTTATTCATCATGAGATCAGCACTATTCGTCAGGAAATGAACGCCAATAACTGGCGAATGATCATCTGCATGACCGCAGTGATCGGGATGGCGTTTTCAGGCGTGTTCTATATCGCAAGGTATGCCGCTTAGTTTGTGTTGCTAAGCGGCGGCCCTTTAGTTCGCGGTGACACTCATTTCTTTCATAATTGCGGTCCAGCGCGTCGATTCGCTCTGTATAAACTTAGCAAAGTCTTGCGGCGATGACAGTCTCGGGTCCATTCCTTGGGCCACAAGACGACCTTTAAATTCTGGGTCATTCACTGTTTGAGCTAAAGCGTCAGTCAGTTTCTTAAGCACGGGTGCAGGCAAGTCTGCAGGCCCTACTAAGCCGTACCAAGTCGACATATCGTAGTTTGGCACACCCGCTTCGGCAATTGTTGGAACATTCGGTGCAATGGCTGATCGTGTGCTGGTCGTGACGCCGAGTGCTCGTAACTGACCCTGCTCCACTAAAGTGATGCCCGTCGGGAGATTCGGAAACGCTAGGTCTACTTGCCCGGACATAAGGTGCGGCATGAGGCTGCCGGCTCCTTTGTACGGGATATGGACCATATCCACACCAGAGAGCTGTTTAAATAACTCTCCCGATAAGTGTAGAGATGAGCCAATGCCCGAGGAGGCAAAGTTGATTTTTCCTGGATTGGCACGGCCGTAGTCAATCAACTCTTTGACACTTTTGAATCTTGAGTTCGGAGGCACCACGAGTAGATTTGGTCCAGCTAAGACCTGACCGATCGGTGTGAAGTCTTTGACTGGATCGTATTTGGCATCCTTGTAGATCAGTGGGTTGGTGACGTGCCCGATGGACGTGTAAAAGAGGGTGTAACCATCTGGTGGAGCACGGCGCACAAAGTCTGTTGCCAAGTTTCCGTTAGCTCCTGGTTTGTTCTCGACGATGACCGATTGCCCCAGAATCTTGCTAAAGGAGTTTGCGATTTGCCTACCAATGGCATCGGTTGAGCCGCCGGGCGTGAAGCCCACGACGATCTTGATTGGTTTATTGGGATAGTCGCTAGTTTGTGCAGCGGCAAATCCCGCGGAGAGCGAGGTAATAAGGGCGAGAGTGAAAGCAGGGAGGGCCTTCATGCGACTGATCATTTTCTTGTCTCCTTAGGTCTTTTAGATGATTCGAATAAAGCTAACATTTTTGGGTTAACTTGTGTTTATAAACTAAACAACAAGGAGACTGTATGTCCAGATTTATAGCTGCCGTATTCTCACTTTTCTGTATGACGGCAGATTCACCAGGGGCTGCGCAAACGCCTGCCCGGGATCCGATCCGTCTTATCGTTGGATTTGCACCGGGTGGTCCGTCAGATATCGCTGGTCGGATTGCTGCAGAGATTCTGAGTGCCAAGCTGGGGGTTCCTGTCGTTGTCGAAAATAGGCCTGGAGCAAGTGGCGCGATCGCAGCCGATGCTGTAGCCAACGCGAAGCCAGACGGCAATACTTTGCTGGTGAACGTAACGGCTGACGTTGTTAATCCTGTCATCAACCGCGATCCTAAAAACTTTGTTACCACGCGGTTTGCTCCGGTTACTTTAATCGCAACTGCGCCCAACGTGTTAGTTGTGCATCCTAGTCTTCCAGTTAACACCGCAAAAGAGCTTGTCGAATTCATGCGCAGTCAGAAGGCGGATAGTTCTTTGAGTTACGCCTCGGCAGGTCTGGGTACTGTTAGCCATTTGTCTGGCGTACTGTTCACTAGCGCATCGGGTGCTTCGTTGATTCATGTTCCGTACAAAGGGACTGCAGCAGCGCAAGTTGACCTGCTCGCTGGTCGTGTGCAGATTATGTTTGACAGCTTAAGTAGTGGGCTCGTGAACGCCAAGTCCGGAAAAGTTAAGGCACTTGCTGTGACATCGCCAAAACGCTGGCCAATGGCTCCCGATTTGCCGACCTTGGAAGAAAGCGGTTTGCCCGAGACAGATATGATGGCCGTATTTGGATTGCTTGCGCCTGCAGGTACGTCGAAGGCAGTTGTCGATAAGCTTTCGGGAGCTTTATTAGAGGGTCTTCGTACACCTGAGGTGCGTGCACGGATCAATCAAATTGGCGCTGAGCCAGGGGACTGGAGCCCCGAAGCTTACAGCGCCTATTTGTTGAAACAAGTTCAGCGTTGGGAGAAACTTGCCGCTCAGGGCAAGTTCGATGCGAAGAACTAAGAGGTTGGTTTAGCGACCATCCTTGTAGAAGCGATCCACCTCTGTAAACAGACTAAAACGTTTGACTTCGTTCATGATGCCATGTGTACCTTCGCTGAGGACAACGAGTTTTTTGTCCTTTGATTTGGTCAGCAGAGGGAACAAAGTCTCTGCCATGTAGAGTGGGGTGTCGGCATCCCACTCAGCCAAGATCAGCATTGTTGGGACAGTGATGAGTGCAGGGTCGTAAACGGGTTTGCCAGCACTCCAGTAAAGTCGGCTATCTTGCACGCTGCCGTTAGGTGCACGCACGAACTTTGGTGTGGCTTTTGAACCGACCGGGTCACTTTCAAACGTTGCAGCGGCCCACGCCTCAAACCAAGCATCTGGTTGTGGGTTTTGACCTGGTTTCAAGCCAGTTGCTTTTCGCTTACGTGCTGCGTCGATGGTTACCGTACGATAGGCACCTAAGGCCCCACCAGCGTCAGTTAGTGATGCCGTCTTACGAATCCACACGGGTGCAAAAAGAACTAAACGATTTACTTTGTCGGCGTGTCGCGTGGTGTAGAGGGCTGTAATCACCGTGCCCCATGAGTGACCCACAACGTTGAGTTTTTCAACGTTACGGCGCTTGCGAACCCAGTCTGCTGCTGCAGCGTAATCGCGTGCTGCAGTGTCTGAGTCGGCAAAGGGTTTGTTGTCCGCCGCCGGTTGGTCCATGATTGCAGGGCGGGTTGATTTGCCGTAACCACGAATATCGACCATATAGACGTCATAGCCTTGCTGTGCCATTACATCCATCCATGATAGTCCGTCCAGCCGAAGATCAAAGCCGGTCTCGGAAGGGTAGGTTGCGCCATGCACAAACAAGACTACGTTGTCTTTATTAAAGCTTGTTGTCGACTTTAAGCGTTTGTTGCGAACGTAAAGATTAATCCCGGCGTCTCCGCTCGGCACCATGAACTCTTCCATGATGATCTGCTCATTTGTGGCGGCTGATATTTTGGTGCCATCTGAGCCGGTCTGCGTCGCGCAACCGGATAGAGTGGCCAGAGCGAGGCCGCTGAGGGCGAATGCGAATATCCGCCCTAGTAGGCTAGTAAATTGACGTTGCATGATGTCTCCAGCAGTAATGTGAAAATCCTCGGTCTGATGCCGATGGTGTAATTGTTTTAAGCGTTTATTGCTCTGTAGTCAATTTGTACTTAATTATTAGCGGCACTTATAGTTGCGATGCGTGTCATGCGGGGATGTGTAGCAGGGTTGTACGAGCATTACAATTGATCCGCATATTTTTTGCCAAAGTAGAAAATAAAGACTCACCATTTCGAATGATTACGGAGATAAGTAATGGTTAAGTTATCAAAAATAACTCGTGGTTTAGTAGTTGCGAGTATTGCAATGTTTGTGTCCCTTTCGCCAGCTACCCACGCAGCAGAACTCCGTGTCATCACGTCAGGTGCGTTTACTGAGGCCTACAAGAAACTGGTTCCGGAGTTTGAGAAGCAAACAGGCCACAAAGTTATTAGCTCGTTTGGGGCATCTGTTGGTAATGCGCCAGACGCAATCCCAACACGTTTAGCTCGTGGTGAAAAGTTTGATTTAGTGATTTTGTCTGACGGTGGACTTGAGGCTCTCGTCAAAAGTGGCTACGTAATTAAAGGGAGCCGTGTTGATCTAGTGCGTTCCCAGATTGGTGCGGCAGTGCGTAAGGGGACACCAAAGCCTGATATCAGTACGGTAGAGGCTCTTACCAAGACTTTGCTTGATGCCAAATCCATCGCTTACTCTGCAAGTGCAAGTGGCGTGTATTTGTCGACCGAGCTATTTCAAAAGCTCGGTGTGGCTGAGCAGATCAAAGATAAAGCTAAACGAATCGTGAGCGAGCGCGTTGGGGCCGTTGTTGCACGTGGCGATGCCGAGCTGGGCTTTCAGCAAGTCAGTGAATTGATCTACTTTCAAGAGCTCGACTTCATCGGCACGCTTCCTGATTCTGTACAGCAGACTATTTTCTTCTCGGCAGGTTTGATCGACGGATCTAACGAGTCGGCGGCCGCAAAGCAGCTCATCCGGTTTTTTCAATCACCGGAGGTTGCTGACGTCATTCGTAAAACGGGACTGGATCCTGTGACTGCACGTTAAAGTGGATCTAGTTCACCTGAACATTTGCTTGTTTAGCGACCATTCCCCACTTTGCAATTTCGGCTTTCACATATTTTGAAAACTCCTCGGGAGAACTGCCGACAGGCGTTGCCGAAATTGCTGCGAACCTCTCCTTGATTTCGGGTGTTTTCAGAATTGCAATTGTCGCGTTAGCGAGGCGATTGATGATTGCGGGCGGGGTGCCGGCGGGTGCGAAGAGGCCGTTCCATGAATCCGCTTCGAGATCTGGCATGCCCGCTTCCGCCATAGTGGGTACGTCTGGAAGTTGTGCGAGACGGGCACTGCCAGCGACAGCAAGTGGTCTCACTTTACCACTTAGGATCGCAGGCATGACACCGCTGGCCGTTTTAAAGCCAAAATCGACAGTGCCTCCAATCACATCGGTTAATGCGGGCGCAGCTCCTTTGTAGGGGATATGGATTACATCGATGCCAGTGCGAAGCTTCAATAACTCGCCAGCATGATGCTGCATGCCACCTGCACCAGACGACGCATAGCTAAGTTTGCCTGGGCGAGCCTTCGCATAGGCGATCAGCTCACTTAATGACCGCACAGGTAAATTATTGTTGACGACTAGAACGCTTGGTGAAGACATGATCTGTGTGATCGGAGCGAAGTCGCGTGCTGTGTCGTATCCTAAGTTTTTGTAAATCCCCATATTTGTCGCGTTCGCAACTGTGCCAACCAACAGGGTATAGCCGTCTGGTTTTGCCTTAGCCACAAATTCAGAGCCAATGTTTGATCCGCCACCGGGCTTGTTCTCAACGATGATGGGCTGGCCTAATTCCTTTTCTAGTTTCGATGCGACGAGACGCGCAAAGATATCAGTCGGTCCGCCAGCCGCGAAACTTACAATCAAACGAATTGGCTGGGAGGGATAAGCGGTCTGGCCCATTGTTTGTGTCGCAAATAGTGCGCCGCACAAGACTAAAAACGTTCGCCGTCCGACAAAACGCCAGGCAGAAGCAGTGCCCATGGTAGGTCTCCATATGTTTTAAGTTATTCTGCTTAGCTTAACGAGCATTCGCTAAAAATAAAAGGGTTTGTCACAAAATGACTCAAACAATCACCGTCGCTCAACTCTTGGTGCGCAAACTTTCGAAAGCGGGTGTTAAAAAGATATTTGGACTTCCAGGCGGTGGATCCTCGCTAGATATCATTGCAGCCGCGGCCGCAGAAAATATCCAATTTGTACTCACCAAGACTGAGAATGCTGCGGTCATGATGGCGGGCGCTTTGGCAGAAAATTCTGGTGTTCCCGGCGTGGCGCTGATGACCAAAGGCCCCGGACTCACCAACGCCACGAACGGAGTGGCCTATGCGAGCCTTGATCGCGCGCCGGTCATTGTATTGACGGATGGGTTCACACCCAAGCAGCTTACCTACATTACGCACCAAGTCTTTGATCAACAAGCAGTGCTCAAGCCCCTTGTTAAGGCGGTAAGCCGTCTGGAGTCGGCTGATCCTGCGTCAGAAATTGATCATCTGCTTAATGTTGCGATGACGTATCCGCTTGGTCCAGTTCATATTGAGCTCACCTCTGAGACCGCTCGCCGAGCAGTGGATGTTGAGCACTCTGCCGGTACTCAGTCAGAGCAAGTTTCGCGCTCGGGCGCGATTGATCTCGAACGCTTTGAGGAGCTACGCGCGACCGTAAAAAAGGCGCGTAAGCCGATCGCGGTGATTGGGTTAGAGGCACGTGAGCATACTGACGCCGTGCGTAGCTTCGTTGAATCACTTGGTTGTGCTGTGCTCAGTACATACAAAGCAAAGGGCGTTATCCCGGATGACAATGCTCAGGTGTTAGGAATTTTTACGGGTGGTTCTCTAGAGCAGGAAGCGATCGCAGCTGCTGACCTAATGGTGTTGATTGGCATGGATCCCGTCGAACTGATCTTGCAGCCCTGGCGATACACCACACCCGTCGTAGATATTGCAGCGGTTAGGCACCCAGTGCACTACATCGAGCCCTCTGTGCAGGTGGTGGGTTCAATTACAGAGACGCTGACACGACTCGTCGCGTCAGGTGACGATGCGCAAACGGGTTGGAGCGCTGAAGAGCTTGAGCATATTCGCAAGAACGCACAGACTCAACTTGCTTATGCTCCAGTAAAGAATGCTGTTGCGCCTGATCGTGTTGCTCAATTGGCAGCAACGTCTTGTAAAGAGGCGGGTATCAAGCCAATGTTCTCGATTGATGCAGGCGCCCATATGTTTTCAGTTGCGGCATTTTTTCCTGCTGCGCGTGCCGGTGATGTGTTGATCTCAAACGGACTGGCAACTATGGCCTTTGCATTGCCAGCGGCAATTTCTGCCGCGGTCCAAGATCCAAGCGCTCCAGTGCTTTGTTTTACTGGAGACGGCGGTCTGATGATGTGTATGGGTGAACTGTGTACAGCGGTAGAGCAACAGGCTCAGGTCATCGTCATTGTGTTTAACGATAGTGCCTTGTCCCTTATCGATATCAAGCAGCAGAGCAGGGCGCTCGAATCTAACGGTGTCCGATGGCAGCATCATGACTTTGCGGGCACAATGCGTGCTTTGGGTGGCTTCGGTACAAGCGTGACAACAGAGCAGGAGTTCGTCACTGCCATGGCAACAGCTCTTAAGACAAAAGGCCCGTCGCTAATTGATGTATCGATTGATCCATCTGGCTATCCAGAGCAACTTAAAGCGATGCGTGGGTAGGGGCAGCCCAGCCGACTAGGGAGTGATCAGCTCTACAGAAAATGGAGAGGACGCCGTTGGATCGACCCGCACTCGAACCGCTCGAACATCCGAGGCGCCAGGGACTTGGAGTCGCGCGTCGTTGTAAACCCAGCGTTGATTTTCGACGAAAGCCGAAAACGCTGGCTGTACCAGAGATTGGCTAATTACTGAGATCGGGTTCATGCCTAGCGACTTTGTGGGGCTATAGAACAGTTGTCTTATTTTTCCTAGGCGCTCTAAGGGATCGTAACCGCCATTACTTCGCCGATGGCAATCTGTCCACTCATTGTCGCTTGGTGTGTAGACGACGCCTTGCGCGAACATCGAGATGTCTTCGCATATTTATTCATTATTTGGCGGACACTATTTGCGAATGACTGATTGCCGGCAGGCTGGTTAACTAAGTTAAACAAAAAATTTAGCTTTCGAATATAACGAAATCGTGACAAAGACATTAGCCAACGACGGTTTCCGTAAATAAGGATAACGCGAGGGGATGACATTAAGGTATTTTTGCTCATGTTTGAGCGCCGACTCAATTCCCTGAAGCACAGTATCAATACCGCTCAATAGGAATTTTGCTACAATTGTAGTAATAATGAAACAGGAGTTACCTTTATGGGAATGCCCGTTCGTATTGATGATTACCTTTATGAACAAGCAAAGGCTCACGCTCATGCTGAGCGCCGTACAATTGCAGGACAGGTCGAGTTTTGGGCGCTGGTAGGAAAGGCAGCATTAGATAACCCAGATCTTCCAATCGAATTTGTTCGTGATCTATTGGTTGCCAGGGCTGAGGGGCAGGTGTTGGCTACTCCGTTCTTCCCTGAAGGGCGAGATTGATGCGGGTAAAGCAGGTTCAGGTTTTACAGTCTGCAGCATTCGCCCGGGCGTATAAGAAATCTAATAAAAATCGAAAAGCTGACGTCGATGACGCAATTGCCCTAATTGTAAAAAATCCTTTGATCGGAGCGCCCAAACGAGGGGATCTTGTCGGGGTACACGTTTATAAATTTAAAAGTCAGTGCCAAGAGGTGCTTCTTGCTTACGAGTTTGATCCACAGACCCGCTATTTGTTGTTGCTAGGCGCTCATGAGAATTTTTATAGAGACTTAAAGCGCTAATAGGGTTTTATCGCACAATAGCGTTAAATTTGCTGGCGTGTGAGACACAGATAGCGGGTTAGGTAATTGATATCATTAGCTTTTTCTTAAAAGCTGCGCATTGCTGTCGATGCTTATGCCACAATAATACTTAGCAATATAAACGTCTTGATAGCTAGGTTAGATACCTGTGAAAAAAGTAATTGTGTCGGTTCTCTTTGCGTTTGCCTTTTTGTACTTAAAAAGCGCTTTGGCGATTGAGGCTCCCGAAGGAGTTGTCTTCTGTCATGGCAAGACCGTTGTTGAGTTTACGTTCGATCGATCGAACGTAAACAAGGATGTCTTGCTGACGGTTAACGGGAAGACCGAAAAATTCATGTCAGCCTACTCTTGGTTCGGCTCTGTTCAGGCACCACCCCCTGGATTTAAGTATGCAATTTTAGGCAACGATGCGTTTGACCCTCTGTTAGTGTTTCAGGACTATTTGCTTGATGCCAAGCAAAATAAGTACGTGAAGTGCAATTGAATCAGCGGCATTCGATTCAGTTCTAACAATAAAAATCGGAGTAGGTATGTCGTTTAAAAAGCAGAGTTTTATTCTTTGGCTCTCCTTAACACTTAGCCTCGGTTCTGTAAGTGTTGTGGCTCAAACCCAGACCGCTGTCGTGCACCCTCAGGGCTACGAGAACATCTCTTTAGTTGGCGTAACGGCTTATGATCCCCAGCAGCTTTGGCTGTTTGCGGTTGAGCACGCGCACAAGCAAACGAAAGATTTCAGCATTGAAGATATTGCTGATGCAATCCAGCTGATTTATCGTGAGGATGGATATTTTTTAGTTGACGTGCGCGTAGCCCATGCTGGTAAAAATGGACAACTGACTGTTCGTGAGGGGCGGCTCTCCAAAATAGAAGTTTCGGGTGCAACGCCTGAGATGGCGCAAACGATACACAAGTATGTGTCGAACGCCGTGGGCGATCAACCACTCACTCTTGAGCGTTTCGAGCGTGGCATTATGCTTGCCAGAGATCTATCGGGTGTGTCGTTAACTTCGGAATTTATTTCCTCGGAAGGAGCGGGAGACGATGTTCTAAAGATTGCGGTCAAGACCGTCAAGCAGCGCGGCAGTT
Organism: Pseudomonadota bacterium; assembly: GCA_041175585.1. GTDB lineage: Bacteria > Pseudomonadota > Gammaproteobacteria > Burkholderiales > Burkholderiaceae_B > Zwartia. The sequence goes on from JBEDEU010000023.1 coordinate 13,335, forward strand.
TGTCTTTAGATAATCTCCCCCGAAATTTTGGTAAGGGGATTTATGGCGTGTTGTCCGAAGAGGTCTATTCAACCATAACGCCCGGGGACATGTTCCGTATTAACGTCTTGCCCAGCGCAGATTTCAACAACAACTGGAGTGGCGTTTTTGGCTCCCTGACATATCGCGCACCGGTTGGTTCGGACGGATTGTATGCAGAGGGAACGGTTGGTACGGGGCTGACTCGCAGTCTTTACACGGGCTTAAACCAAACACCACAGAATTTATTTCAAAATACTTTGATGGCAAACGTTGTGATCGGTTATCCGATTCATCGCGATGCACATAGCTTTTTGTACACCATGTCAGAGGTTGGCTATTCGGCTCTAGATAATTCGTTGAGTGGAATGAATGATACGAAGTCTGGCGTTTTTAGGCAGTTTTTGGTCTACAGCAATAACTATCGAGATGGTTCGACTTTTAGGGCTGGGTTGACATTGACGGGAGGCGTTGCAGACCGTCAGTATTACGGCACTGAAGTAGTGAGCGATCCTAATTTTTATCATTTGCGCTTTGGTGTTGGCTACACTACCCCGTTAAGTAATGCATCTGCGGGTTTAGGCTTACGTCTCGAAGCGACTGCCCAGGTGACCACATCGAGTTTGCCAACGACAGAGAAGTACTTTCTTGGCGACCGTACGCGCTTAAGAGGATACGGTTACGCGGAACTGATCGGGGATTCCGGTGTGGCCGCAACGGCTGAAATTAGTCAGTTCTACCATGTTGGCGCCAGGTATTTGGATTCGGTTGCGCCCTTCGCGTTTTTTGATGCAGGCTGGTTAAAGCAAAACACACCGATTCCCGGTATGTTGAATGAAACGCCGTTAGCTTCTGTTGGTATCGGTGTACAAACGCGCTCGCAAGAGAATTTTTCGATCCGTGCTTGGGTAGGTCTTCCTTTGATTGCGGGCTATTCAACCCCTGCTTATTCCCCGGCGGTGTGGATTCAACTCACGCAAGCGTGGTGATGACATGAAAACTAAACATCAAACTAAATCTGTATTTTTAATGTTGGCCGCGCTTGCAGGTCCACTGCTTACCGTGGGATCGCCCGCGAGCGCAAAGAGCTGTAATGCGCATAGCGCAAACGGGCAGGGCGGTTTAAATTGCGGTCCCGCTCCCATTGTGAGTAATAGTCAGGCGACGGGGCAGGTGACCGGGACCAAGCCTGGACAGGTGGGGTCACCGACGATTGGTACGTCGAATCAGAACCCTGGGACTAAGCCGCCTACGACAACGAAAGTTCCGCCTTCAACGGATACGCCTTTCGATCCGCGGCCAGATCCCATTCGTGTACCAGATGGTGTGAAACCACCCGACACAGTTAACGTGATGGCACCTAATGTCCCGGCCGGGCAGATAGTTCCTGTCGCACCTCCGCAAATACAGCAGGCGGTTGTTCCTCAACCTCCGGTCACGATTCCACCCAGGCGTGATATACCCACAGACCCGCGGCCAGATCCCATTCGCGTACCGGATGGGGTCCCACCGCCTGCCACCGTGAACGTGATGTCACCTAATGTGCCACCGGGGCAAATTATTCCAGTTTTACCACCCCAGATTCAACAGGCGGTGGTGCCGCAGGTTCCGATCGTTATTGTGCCGCATCCGGTGGTCATGGTCGTGCCGCCTTTGCCCATCCAGCAAACTCCGATGCTGATTCCGCCCCAAGGACCACCTCAGCAGATTCCGATGGCGATACCTCCCAAGGACCCAACAGTCACGCCCCCTCTCACGCCACCGCCCGGGGATATACCCACTGATCCGCGACCAGATCCTATTGGTGTACCAGACGCCGTACCACCACCTAGCACAGTGAATGTTATGGGACCAAACGTACCTCCGGGACAAATTACGTTGGTCACACCGCCACCGATTCAACAGGCAACTGCCCCGCAGCAGCCTATAGGCATCGCTCCGCCCAAGCCGCCGATGGATGTGCCACCGATTCCACCCCAGAACACGCCAATGCTCATTCCTCCCAAGGGACCGCCTCAGCAAGTACCGATGGCGATTCCTCCCAAGGATCCGCCGCAAGCACCTTTTCCGGTTCCTGTGCCCGTATCGATGAAAGTACCTCCAAAGGTCGGGGGCGGAGTGCCGCCTGTTCCGCCGGATCAACCGGTTTCGGCTTTAGTTGTAACGAGTGTCAGCGCGCCCGCTCAGCCTAATGGGTACGTTACCCCTCGGCCTAAGCCGAACTCACAGCCTTCCGGCAAAGCGGCTACGCCAGTCTCAGCGGTCGCTCCGATTGCTGCGCCAGTGCTCGTTGTGACACCGGAAGCTGCGACGGCCAGCCGTAACGAAAAAATGATC
>JBEDEU010000024.1:0-15514 GCA_041175585.1 Pseudomonadota bacterium
TCCCTGTGCACATGATCGAGACGATTAACAAGATGAACCGTATCAGTCGTCAGATTTTGCAGGAGACAGGTGCTGAGCCTGATCCCGCAACACTGGCCTCCAAGATGGACATGCCTGAAGACAAGATCCGCAAGATCTTGAAGATCGCAAAAGAGCCGATTTCGATGGAAACACCGATTGGCGATGATGACGATTCTCATTTAGGTGATTTCATTGAGGACTTGGCAACCTTGGCTCCTGCCGATGCTGCACTACATGGTTCGATGCGCGATGTAGTCAAAGAGGTTCTTGACTCCTTGACTCCACGCGAAGCGAAAGTGTTGCGCATGCGCTTCGGTATCGAGATGAGTACGGATCAAACATTGGAAGAGGTCGGGAAGCAGTTCGACGTCACGCGTGAGCGCATTCGCCAAATAGAGGCTAAAGCGTTACGAAAGTTGCGTCACCCCAGCCGCTCTGACAAGTTGAAGAGTTTTCTCGAAGGGCAATAAGTCCTCCGATTAAAGCCCCCCTAGCTCATGCTTGGTTAGAGCAGCGGACTCATAATCCGTTGGTGCCGTGTTCGACTCACGGGGGGGGCACCAGTACTTGTGAAACGACTTTGGAAGAAATTCCGAAGTCGTTTTACTTTTGGTGCGGTCTAGTTGTTGCCTACTGAGACTTGCATTAATGAGCCTCCCCTTTAAAATGTTTAATAACTATCAATTTGCGGAAACTATTTATGTCCAACACGCTCCCAACCGTCGCCGAGTATGTCGTTAATCGATTAGCTGATCTGGGGATTGATCGTGTATTCGGGGTACCGGGAGACTATGCTTTTCCGTTTAATGATGCGATCGAAAAGTGTGAGCGTCTTGAATGGATCGCAAGTGCGAACGAACTGAATGCTGCGTACGCCGCTGATGGCTTTGCGCGTGTTTATGGTGCATCGATTCTCTCAACGACCTATGGGGTGGGGGAGTTGAGTGCCATCAACGGTGTGATGGGTTCCAAGTCACAACGCTTACCCGTTTTCTTTATCGTTGGGTCTCCCAGTACACGCATTCAACGGCAAGGTTTGGTCACGCACCATACGCTAGGCGACGGAGTATTCAATAATTTTCAGTCAATCTCAGCAGCAGCCTGTTGTGTGTCAACGAACTTGACCCCTGATAATGTAATTGATGAAATGGAGCGAGTGATTCGTGATGCATTGAAGTTTAGTGCGCCTGCGTACATCATCGTTCCCATGGACTATGCATTGATGCCGGTTATTGGAGTACCAATAAAAGGAGCCCCATTAGCGGACATCAAGCGGGCAAAGAGTGATCCGGCTAGCCTCACGGCAGCGATTAACTTTGTCATGAGTAAGGTCAACGCTGCAAAATCAATCGTTGCGCTTCCCTCTAATTTGGTTGCTAGCTACGGTTTGGTCAAGAAATTTACAGAATTTCTCGACAAGTCCAAGATGTCTTTTGCTGCAACACCGATGGGCAAAGGGGTCGTGTCAGAATCTCATCCGAATTATCTAGGGCTATATAGCGGAGTCACCTCTAGTCCGAGCGATTTAAAGGCTGTGGTCGAGAGTGCAGACTTAGTCTTTGATATTGGTGGTCTCGTTGCAGAGGACATCAACTCAGGCAATTGGACAAATAATCTTGATCCCGATAAAACACTTGTGCTCGGTGATCATTTTGTAAAACTAGGTAGTGCCATTTTCTCCGGGATCGCGCTCGAGGACATGCTCGTCGAGTTGATCAAGCGCATGAGCCCAGTAGCGCCGGTACAAACTGCAAAAAAGCTTGCTACTTTGCCGATGGTCGGTGCACCATCCGATGCGACGAGCTCTGCCAATTTTTATCCGCGCCTGCAGAAGATGCTTCGGTTCGGTGACGTGCTCGTTGCAGAGACGGGGACGTGCATGTTGTACATGACTCCGATGTTATTGCCTGATGGAGTAGGTTTTCAGGGGCAAGCGTTGTGGGGGTCTATTGGCTGGGCTACCCCGGCGACAGAAGGTATTTGCATGGCCAACAAAGCAGGCCGCACAATTGTCGTAACAGGGGATGGATCGCATCAGCTGACCGCCAATGAAATCGGTACCATGGGGCGTTACGGTATCAAGCCAATCATTTTTGTCCTAAACAACGCGCTGTATGGTGTAGAGATTGTGGTCAGCGAAATCGGTTGGAAATACGACGATTTAGCTAAGTGGAATTACGCTCAGCTACCCGCGGCAATGGGCTGTGCTCAATGGTTCTGCGCCAAAGTTTCAACAGTTGCGGAACTAGATGCTGCAATCGAAAAAGCAAATTCTTTTGATGGTGCCTCTTACATTGAAGTGATGATTCCAGCAGCCGAGAGCCAGCCGGCACCCATTGCGCTTCAGAATCATGTTTATAAGTCTAATATTCCGGCGTAAGTTTGCTCGCCCTCAAACTATTCAAGGTCTTTATGAAAAAAATTCTATCAACCGTAGCGCTAGGCTCTTTGTTTGCTATGGGTTTCTCTACAACTCATGCCAATCCACCTATGCAGCCCTTTTACGCGGCAGTCATGAAAATGACTCCCGAAGGCAAATTAGGTCAGGTGATTAAAAAAGAAGTCATTGAGACCTCCGTGAAAGGGGCTCAGGCATGGAAGATTGCGTATATCTCCTCGGATGTTGCTGGTCGGAAAACGATCTCGACTGCGCTAGTCGTTGCTCCCGTTGGGCCTGCTCCAGCAGGAGGCCGTCCCGTGATGACTTGGGCACATGGCACGACGGGCTCCGCGCAAAACTGTGGACCGTCGCAAGTTGTTGATCCCGCTGTCCCGCTGAATGAGTATTTCTTGGTTGGGGGTAATTCATGGACTGATTATGGAATTCCTGCGATGGAGGAGTTCCTGAAAGAGGGATATGTTCTTGTTGCGACGGATTACCAGGGTTTGGGTGGTGGTGGCAGGCATCAATATAGTGTTGCTGCAACCAACGGGATGGATACACTCAATGCGGCGCGCGCTGCCGCTTCTATGCAGGAGACCGGCGCCAATAGAAAGACTCTCGTTTATGGCTGGTCGCAAGGCGGGGGAGCCGCAATAGCATTGGCTGGCATGCCTGACTACATCAAGCAGACTGGTACCGCCGCTGACAATCTTGATATTGTCGGTTTCGTTGCCTTGGCACCGCAAGATATCTCAATACTGGTTCCTGCTGGGAAACTTGATCAAGCCGCTGCTGACAAGTATTTCCAAGATTCACAAAAAATGTTTTTAGATAATGTATTCAATTTCACGCATGCCACGATGTTTTACTGGGGTACACAAGCTGCCTTTCCTGAGCTGAATTTGTCTGATGTCTTCACCGATGAGGGTGTAAGCGTCGCAAATGAGATCTATAGCAAGAAGTGTATGCATGCAGCTAGCGATACGTTTAATTTCAACTATGGCGCAAGTTACGCGAAGTTATTAAAAGAAAAGCCTGTGAACACTATTGCCTGGACTGAGGCAATGCAAAAGGGTGGGGTCCCTGTCGTAAAGCCTGTCGCTCCGATCCAGATTTATTTCGGCTCAAAAGACACGGCGGTTCCTCCAATGATGCACAAACTGTATCAAGATCAGGTGTGTAAATTAGGTGGTAACGTTGGCCGGATGCAGTTGCCGGGTGAGCAGTCTCACTTCACGACTCCTGGATCCTCAAAACCATTCTATTTGAAATGGGTGAAAGATCGTCTCGAGGGAAAGCCATTGCCGAATGCTTGTCCTGCAAACTAGATCTATAAGTGACATCAATTAGAAATTTATATAAATAGAGGTTGCTTTAATAGTTCTTATCCTGTTAGGGTGGACAGGATGGGTTAACCATTTAACAAGAGTCCTGTGCTCTTAATGAGAATATGAATATTCAAAGCAACTCTCTTAGGTGATCAAACTTAGATCCCTCAAGATTGCCGTCCTTCTGATGCTTGGCTGCTTCGGGCTAATCCCGACGGCGTCGGCTAACTGTCTGGGGGATCGCGGCGCGACTCAGGTTTTTACGGTTGCAGTCGTACCCCAATTGTCACCAAGGATCATTTATGAGAAGTGGTCACCTTTTCTAGAAAATATCGGTAAAAGTACGGGTCTGTGCTTTCAGTTACTGACTCCGGACACGATCCCAGAGTTCGAACGCCTCCTTATTCTGGGCGTACCAGATTTCGCATTTGCCAATCCGTACCACGCCGTCGTCGCTAAAAAGAAGCGTGGTTACATACCGCTCATAATTGATGGGCGTAACAAACTGACTGGACTGTTAGCGGTGAGGTCTGACAGCCCCATTCGTAGCATTCATGATTTGAATGGTAAGAAAGTGGCGTTCCCAGCTCCTAATGCATTCGCAGCATCTTTGTTGATTCGTGCGGAGCTAGCCAAGAAAGGAGTTGATATCGAGCCCATATATTTAAAAACCCATGCGAGCGCCTATCGAGCGGTAGCGATGGGGACTTTCATTGCAGCGGGTGGCGTCAATACAACTCTCAAACGCGAAGATCCTGCGCTTCAAGCGACTTTGCGGGTCCTGTATGAAACAGGAGGCTATGCACCACACCCATTCATTGCAAATACGCGTGTTCCAGTTGATATCAGAAGTGCCGTTGCCAATTCGATGATTTCCCTGTCCAGCACTAAGGCAGGTGAGAAACTGCTCGCAGATATTCAGATTCCAGAGCCGATCAAAGCAGATTATGAAAGAGACTTGTATCCCTTGGAACAATTAGATTTGTCCAAGTTTGTGGTGCAGCCTAATGACTAATCCAGCTAGGGTATCGAGCGTAAGTACACGTTCTTTATTGCGAGGAGCCACATTTATTGGTGTAGCGACCGTCATTGCTGCTGCGTTTGGAATTTGGCAATTTGACCGTACAGCCCAGTCAATTAGAGATATGACTCACCAGTTAGCCATAAAAACATTATCTGAAGGCGTTGCGGTAGCAGTGCAAGGTGATGTGATTACGCGCGATTACGGCTCGCTAGAAGCGAGATTAATGCAGACGATGGCGGATATTCGGGTGCTATCGATTATGGTGACAGATCAAGACGGCAAAGTTCTATCTCAGGTTAAGCGCGATCTCGAATCCGGACAGCCTAAGCCAATTTATTCGCCAACCCCAATCGAGTTAATACCGCAATCCTTTTCACCACATGGCGGCGTGACTGCAAGATCGTTGCAACTCGCTGCAGGGCTACCAATCGGGTCGCTGCGAATTGAAATGATCGGCGGCGCGGCACACGAAGCACTGTTCGTCTTGCGCAGTCGCGTCAATACGATATTGTTTGCCGCGTGCGCAATTTTGTTGTTATCACTCTTGGTTGTGATGCAGCGTGTTAAAGCGCTGATTCGCAGAGAAGAGGACGTGCTGCATGGGCGCAACCAGGTCCTTGAAGTGGCGGCTTATCACGATAGTCTTACGGGTCTACCAAACCGAACGCTTTTGTTTGATCGGATGGCGCAGGCGATTGCCTTTAGCGACCGCCAACACAAGACGATGGCTGTCTGTTATATGGATCTAGATAAGTTTGGGGATGTTAATACTAACTATGGTCATGCAGTAGGAGATCGAGTGCTCAAGACGGTTGCGCAACGATTGGAATACTGTGTTCGTGCCAATGATACGGTTGCGAGACTCGGTGGTGACGAATTTGTAGTCCTGCTCACGAGTATCGAAGATCGCGTAGAGCTTGACTTGATCCTTCACAGGATTCAAGCAGAGTTTGAGCGCCCAATTGAGCTCAGCCCGGGCGATACTGTAATTGTTGGAATAAGTATCGGCGTAACCATCTATCCCACTGATTATGCGTCTCCATTCGAATTAATTGAGCATGCTGACTATGCGATGTACCAGGCCAAAAAATTGGGTACCAATAAAATATTTATTCGTTCTTAGCCATAAACGACTTTTTATACTGATTGAAATAAAGTCTACTCGGCCTTAGTGATACAGACATATATAGTCACCATTTGCAAATTGGTACTTATCGGCTTGAATGCCACCGGGACGACACTGCGCTGTGGTGTTCCGCACCCTATAAGAGCGCAGTACTTTGCCTTTCGAATCTAGTTGGTCCAGTGTGTTTGGATTATCACTAAGGTATCTGTATTGAGCATTATTCAGTTTAAAGGCGACCCACAATGTACCCATCTGCATTCCGCTACCGGTGATGAGGCATTTGTCGGTCCCGGCATTATTGCCAAATTTGAAGTCACATCCAACCATCCGCGGGCCATTGTCAAAAGCCATGGTCGAGGTGGGAATCAGACACAGTACTAACGCTTTTTTCCAATTCATCTTTATTTCCAGTTTTTTGAAAGAGGACTATTTCTGTCTATAGCGTCCCAACCGTGTGCAGGGATATTTAAGTTTCGATAAGAATGCTGTAGTCGGAACATTAAAAGGCTATTGAGATTATCAGATTCTTAGTCCAATGGCATGTTTGGCATTGCCGCTACAACTACCAGGCTTCAACTGTAGGATTTATAAAATTATGCGTATCCGTTACGCCATACTTTTTTTTAGTATTAATAACGACGCTAGCCTCAGCGCAAACTTCGATTCGTATAAACTTTGTGACTAATTCGATCAGCCATGAGTGGCGAGGCGTGATTGCTAATCGAGGCAACCAAGATTTTCTGTTGCGTCTCGGGCGAGGGCAGGACTTTCAAGTCGGTGGCAGGGACGTCTATACCTGGTCTGCCACTGATCCTCGAGGTAATAAGATCGGGTGTAACAACCGATCTTATTGCTGCCCTGGCGAGAGCATGTATCTACAAATGTCGGGTGACTACACTGTGTATACGTATTTTCGAATGGATAGCAGCGTCAATCAGCCCGTCGTATCGTCTAGACGGGTGCATTTGCTCTTCGTCGCACAATAACTGTCTTCTGTTGTAGGGCGTTTTATCATCCCATGCAGAGTGGGAACTCCCTATGCGAGTTGAACGGTAGTGTTATTTTTATACTCAATCTTAGACTTGTTACAGTTTGATCTTTAACATTCTGCTAGGGGGCTGACTTCGGCCTATCGCGACTGCAGTGTGAACGACACTTTCACAACTACTACCGGCACTTACATCTTGCATGCTGAGGTATTTGGCATTGTTTTCGAAGATTCTCCGTGTGACAACGCACCCATCCGGTGTGCGGTCATAAATCAAATTGCCACTTTGGGTGTAGTGCATTGTGGAGACTCGTATTTTTTCACCGCGAAGCCTTGTCTTGGATCCATAAATCATTGTGGTAATCAATCTCCCATCAGCGGTGTACTGCAGCAACATAATTGAGGCGTTTTCACCAGTGATCATTTGATAAATTCGCTGCGGATCACAGCTCGTGAGTGGTTTTCCACCGGTTGCATAAGCGACGTCTTTTTCGCTAGTGACAACCAGGCAGGTTGTGGTGTCGATAGCTTGGGCAGAAACAATTGTGCTGGAAGCCACTTGTAAGAATACGAGGAGGATGGATCGCATATGGAAGCCTATGGGATTTCTCAAAAGACTGGAGTTCTAAGATTTCATCATGTCGGCGGAAAACTAGTCAAACTGAATATAAATATCAAACGCGGCATTGTCTGTCAGCTCGGGTGTAAACTGCGAAAAATTACTGGAGACGCCCATGAAACAGTTGAAATTACTGATCTGTTCCGTTGCACTTTCCTTTACGGGGTGTGCCGACGTGGCTAATTATCAGGCCAACCTTCAGACCTGGGTCGGTCGCAGCGAACAAACGCTGGAGGCCACGTGGGGGCCTCCGACTTCAATTAGCCAGAATGGAAGCGTGCGGCTTTTAACCTACATCCGCAATGATGGCACGTTCGTGTCTGGGGGATATTGGGGGCCGAGGGTGCAATCTCTATTCTGTACGACTACGTTTTCTGTCGTGAACGGTTTAATCGCACAGGCCCAATTCGAGGGTAATGAGTGCGTCGCATACTAAAAAGGGTGCTAAATGCTAGACGACGATAAAAAGAAGCTTATCGAAGCGGAAGAACGTTTTCGTCACGAACTGCGCGCTCAGCTAGAGGCCGAGGCCGCCAAGTTTAAGGCTGAGGCGCTTGCGGCGAGCGGTCAATTCAAGCAAGTGGAAAAAAAGCTTGGTGGCAAGGTGATGGAGTTTTTGAATAGCTCGGTGGGTATGTGGTTTTTATCCTCTGTAGTCATTACCGGCGGTGCTGCGGCATTACAGCAAATCCAGCATCATTACGAAACCGAGCAGAAGAATAAGTCTCAGTTAGCTACGTATCAGTTCGAGATTGGTAATCGCATTCAGAACATGAAGTATTTCCTGCGCCACGCCAAGACCGTTGGCGAGGCGAAGTCTGCATTAGGGAGTGTGTTTAAGAGCAAGTTCCCAATTAGTGCAGAGCTAGAGCATCAAAGTTTATCGACACTGTATTTCAACTTGCATCAGTTAATCAAAGGAACTGAGAAAGAAAAGAATGTGAAGGCTCTTGCCGTGATCAGAGACCTTGAGGATGCCGAAATTCTTTTGCAATCGCGCCCAGATCAAGAGCCATTAAATGCGACAGATCGCGAGAGCTTTAGCAAGCTCATCACTGCGATTGAAAGTTTACATTTAACTGGTGAATACAAATACTAGCTCGTTAATGTCTAAATAAAAAAAGCCAACATACGACATGTTGGCTTTTTTCGTATGGCTAACTAAATTCCTTACTCAGGCACAACTCGATAATGCAAACCATTCGGTCCGTAGAGAGGTCGAACGCGGTAGCCCGCACATTGATAGAAGTTAATATCATTACGCGGCGCAAGCACACAACCAGCAGGCAAGGTTGGATAAATCGAACCAATCGGCGGGACCGAGCTGTATTCTACGACGGGTGCAGGAGGTGCGTAGGGTGGTGCGGCGACCACAGCACCACCTACTGCGCCTGCAACGACCGCAGGGGCAACCCAGCCTGGGCCAACCCAACCTGGGCCACGCCAACCGGGACCACCGCAGCGCCAACCGCATCCCCAGCCCGGATGATAGAAGCCGCCAGCCCCCCAGTAGCGTCCATGCCAATAGGCTTGAGCTTCGTTAGGCATTGTGGTGAGACCTGCGAGCGCCAGCAAAATAAATGCGAATAGCTTTTTCATGTTTGTTCTCCTTGACGACTACTTCAGGGGCGCATCAATACGCGCGAAGTCGACTTTAATGGCATCCTTCACTTTGTCGAGGCTGAACCGCTTTGCATCGACCGAGTGATTGACTTTCCAATCCCTAAATTCGAGGGTGACGCGAGGGCGATTAGGCTCTTTGGTGTAGATCATCGTCATCATGTAGGGCAGCTTATCTTGCGAGCCAATCCAGAATTGGCCTTCAACACCGCTACCGGCTAACACAACGACATCGGTTTCAACTCCGCCCACGAGCTTCGATTTTTCTACAATGAAGGCAGCGCGCAGATCACCCGTGATGTTTGCATAGGGATCAGACAGCAGAATCATGCCACCTGGGAAATAGATGCCTGCTTTTTCAAAGATGAACTCCGCCATGCCATCAATGGTGCCTGGAGCCGAGCTGAATGCGACAAGATCTGTATCCGGTGTGATGACCGCAACGGATTTTCCGTCATAGATCAACTCGCTAGGATTACCTTGGCCTGTACGTACAGCGGTTAACTTGTTCGGGCGTTGCAGCGTAAATTCAGAGTTCGAGGTGTAGATCACCGCGATGCTATCAATAGATGGTGCTTCTGACTGTACGCGCACCTGAAACTGGAGTGTTTTTGCGCCAGCCAATTTTGCACTCATGCCCTTGACGATATCCAGAGCACCTTGCTCAATCGCTGGAATTTGCTTGGGCGGAGCCTTCAGTGTAGGTGCTGCCGGTTGTGCCATGGCCGAACCCATGCCAAAACTTGTGGCGAGTATGAGCGCTGCGCCAGCCAGTCTCATCGATTTTATAGCCTTCATCGGTGTCTCCTAAAAGAATCTTTCTTAATTGTGTGATTATCCACATAAGAATTTGAGCCTAATGTAGCATTGGCTCACAGTTTGGGTATTAGGTGTAACGCTTGGTTGAGTAAATAATAGAGGCCATGTTGGGCCCAGTGGGTCATTTTCCGGGTAACAGTCTCTCGACTGCAATACAAACTGGTGTCAGATCAGGAATGATGAACCGCGTGAAGTGATCTAGAGCCGGACGCATGGCTTGTACGTTGGCTGGAGCTGCTGGCACTACAGGGAGCATCGCCAGCGCCTCTGTCTCTGCTGCGCGACAGGCGGACGTGCGCGCAGCCAACATGGCGGTGGGTGTGTATAACGGTGCCAACCAGTTTGGAAAGTGATCGATCAAGGCTGGCCAGCGGGCAAGCTCTAGATAAAGACTTGGAATAATCCCCCCTTGTGCGCCGTCGTGGCGTAGTGCTAGCTCTTTAATTGCTTTTGCACGTTCCGGATCCAGATCATCGATGCGAGGTATAGGGGGCAAGGGCGCCGCAGTCGTTGGTGGTCCCGCTGGTACAAATATTGGTGTGGTGCCCACGGCACCTTCAAGTCGCAGTCGTAGCGCTGTCAGTGCAAGCAGATTGGTGCAGTTGCCCCGCACATAATTAGCAATCAAGTCGCGGAAGTCATTCAGATCTGATTCACTCAGACCCATCGTACGCCAGGCGTCAAGGGTGAGCGGGCTGATTGCGGGCAGAGTGATGTTTTCCATCAGGCGGTGACGAGCAGCAACCATCTGTTCAGACGCTACCAACGGGCGCACGGCATCCCAGGCCCAGTCCAGCACACCGGGAAGTGCGGCGAAGTGTCGCCAGATCAGATTGACCAGCGATAAGCCGGAGGTCAGCCGGATATCGGCGTAGATTGCAGCAATTTCGGGCGGGGCATTAAGAGAGTGGATTTCGGGAAGGTTGTTCATTTTGGGACTTTAGGCGGATAAACAGCTAGAGAAAGACTTGATAATGCGTACGTTTTTGCGTACTATACCTGAAAAGAGGTGAACTTATGAACACAATAACCGCAAGCGAAGCACGCGCAGGTCTTTATCGTTTGATTGATCAGACAGCCGAGTCACACAAGCCAGTCATCATCTCTGGTAAGCGGGCAAATGCTGTTTTAGTTTCTGAAGAAGATTGGAGCGCGATCCAAGAAACGTTGTATCTGTTAGCCATTCCTGGGATGCGAGAGTCGATTAAAGAAGCGATGGCTGAGCCACTTATAAAAAGTAAAAGGACGCTCAAATGGTAGTTTGGGAGTTGGTTTATTCCAAATACGCCATTAAGGATGCAAAAAAACTATCTGCAGCAGGACTTAAAGCCAAAGCTCAGGTATTGCTGGATATTTTAGAAGTTGATCCACTACAAAATCCTCCGCCCTTTGAAAAGTTGGTGGGAGACCTGAATGGTGCATATTCACGTCGAATTAATATTCAACATCGCTTGGTATATGAAGTTTTTCGCAAAGAAAAGATAGTGCGTGTTTTGCGAATGTGGTCTCACTACGAATAGAGTGGCTCTCGCGAGCTATTCGCGCAGTGTAGAATTTTAAGACCTTTGATCCCTTTAGCCCAGACTTATATGATGAAACGCCATTCCTCCCGCATGGATGCGGTTGACGCACCGATCATTCCGGCAATCGCCGCCTTGGTGCGCGACAACCCAGGAACGATTTCCTTAGGTCAAGGCGTTGTGAATTACGGCCCTCCGGCTGAGGCCATTGCTGCACTACCCGCGGCGATGGGCGACATCAATCTCAATAAATACCAGTCAGTCTTTGGAATGCCGACTTTGATTGAAGGGCTACAAAGAAAACTCGCTACAGAAAACAATATTGCCGTCGGATCGGATTCAATTGTCATGGCTACGGCAGGTAGCAACATGGCCTTCTTGAATTGTGTCATGGCAGTAGGCGATCTTGGTGATGAGTTTATTTTGCCGATGCCGTTTTATTTCAATCAAGAAATGGCGATCCGGATGGTGGGTTGCGTGCCGGTTCCGGTACCGATGAATGCGGACTGGAGCCTGAACGTAGAGGCGTTAGCTGCGGCGATCACACCACGCACCCGTGCGATTATCACGGTATCGCCCAACAACCCAACCGGTGCGGTCTATTCTAAGGAATCACTGACTGCGGTCAACGCACTGTGCGCAGCTAAAGGTATCTATCACTTTAGTGACGAAGCCTACGAATACTTCACCTATGAAGGCGTGGAGCACTTTTCACCGGCATCGTTGCCTGGCGCGCAGAAGCACACGTTGTCGTTCTTTTCGATGTCTAAGAACTACGGTATGGCGAGTTGGCGGTTAGGTTACGTTGTCTTTCCTGCTGACTTGTTCGATGCAATGAATAAAGTGCAGGATACAAACTTAATTTGTGCACCGATTCCATCACAAATATTGGCAGCTGAGGTCTTAAAGTTTGGTCGCGCTTGGGTGCAACCCAAAGTGGATGCGCTGTCGAGCGTACGCAAAGACGTCTATGACCTCTTAAGTGACCTTGGTGAGCTGGCACAGTTTCCGCAAACGCAAGGTGCGTTTTATGTGTTGATGAAATTGCCTGGTTTACCAAAGGGACAAGATGCGCTGGCCTTTAACCGCGCAATGGCAGAAAAGCACAAGGTTGTCTCCATACCCGGTTTCGCGTTTGGATTGACGGATACGGTCGCGGCGAACTACCAGCGTTTGTCCTACGGTGCGTTGCAACCTGCCACTGTTACCCAAGGCGTCGAACGTTATGTTCAAGCTGTGAAAGACTGGTACAAAAATTAACTCTTATAGAAAGGTCTTGCCCTCATGACGCCTTTAAGCGCTGCGGTTCTTCCCTCAGGCGTGCGGTCGCGCTTTGTACCGAACGTCAATGGTATTACCTTTCATGTGCTTGAGGCAGGTTTCGAAACACCGGGGCGACCTTTGGTGCTATTGATTCACGGATTCCCAGAGCTCGCATATAGCTGGCGCAAAGTCATGCGGCCACTCGCGGATGCGGGCTACCACGTGATTGCACCTGATGTGCGAGGCTATGGTCGCAGTGGTGGCACCGAGATTAAGTATGGCGATGATATGCGTCCCTTTGGTACGCTCAATAAAATCAACGACATGCTCGCCTTGGTCGCGGCGCTGGGCTACAAAACTGTTGCAGGCGTGTTTGGTCATGATCAAGGCTCACCGCTCGCCGCGTGGTGTGCGCTCACGCGTCCAGATATCTTTCGCTCAGTTATTTTGATGAGCTCACCCTTCCGCGGTGCGCCGGACCCTTGGCCGTTTGATACAGCTAATAAGCCTTTGGCGCCCACAATCCCGAATCCGATCAATGAGGATTTGGCCAAGCTTTCGCCACCTCGTAAGTACTATCAGGTGTATTACGCGACGGAGCCCGCCAATGAAAATATGTGGCACGCCAAACAAGGACTGCATAGTTTTCTGCGTGCCTATTATCACGTCAAGAGTGCAGACTGGCTTGAGAACAAACCCTTCCCGCTGAAAGCCTTGATCGCAAGCGAATGGGAAAAGCTGCCACGCTATTACGTGATGGATTTGGACCTGGGGATGGCTGAGTCTGTGGCACCGGATATGCCTTCAGAGACCGCGATTGCTGCGTGCAAGTGGTTACCTGACGCTGAGCTCAAGGTCTATACCGAAGAGTACGGTCGCAATGGTTTTCAAGGCGGACTGCAAGGGTATCGCATTGGTCGGCTCGACCGAGAGCTGCGAATATTCGCTGGGCGCACGATTGATGTGCCGTGCATCTTTATCGGTGGTAAAAGCGACTGGGGCGTGTATCAGACCCCCGGTGGTCTTGAGTCTGTGCAAAAAACCTTGACCACCCAAATGCAAGGCACCTATCTAATTGAGGGTGCCGGGCATTGGGTGCAGCAAGAGCAACCCGAGAAAGTCAGTGCGCTGTTTATTGACTTCCTTAGGCGCAACCCCCCTACATCTGGCTAGGTAACCAGGTCACGAGTTGAGGGAAAATCATCAAAAAGATCGTGAATAGGATGATGATAATCGCGTAGGGTAGAGCACCCCACATGACGTCCTCGATACCACCTTTGTCTGGTCGAATGCCGTGGACGACGAATAAGTTCATACCGACTGGAGGCGTGATCAAGCCAAGTTCGCACATCAGAATTACAAAGATCCCGAACCAGATGGGATCAATGCCTAGGGCGACCGCAATAGGGTAGGTGACTGGAATCGTCGCCACCATCATCGACAGCACATCCATGAACATACCTAGGAGCAGGTAGAACAGGATCAAACCGAGAATGAGCGCAGTCGGAGACAGTCCTAGGCCTGTTACCCACTTGGTCATGATCTCGGCAACACCCGTGAGGCTGATCGTCAAGTTCAGGATAAAAGCAGCTGCGATGATCAGTAAGATCATGCCTGATACACGTGCTGTGGAGATGAAACAGCCACGTAAAAGCGCCCAATTCAAACGACCAGACTTCAATACAAACAAGACGACAGTGGTGACCCCTAAGGCGGCACTCTCGGTCGCGGTTGCGATACCAAAATACAGGCTGCCCATGACCACGCCAAAGACGATCATTGGAGGAATGAGGTGCACCGACGCTTTCAGCTTATCGCTGAAGGACACTTTCTCTTCTCGCATCGCGTTGCCACTCAGTAAGCTTGTGATCGCGATGTACAGCATGAAGGAACCTGTCAATAAAAGACCGGGAATGATGCCTGCGATGAATAGCTTACCAATCGAGTTGTTGGTGAGTGATCCGTAAATGATCATATTCACGCTAGGCGGAATCAGGATGCCAAGCGTTCCCCCTGCAGCAATAGAACCCAGGGATGGGCGGATAGGATAGCCACGTTTCATCAATGAGGGTAATGCAACTGTTGAGATCGTCGCAGCTGTTGCGACCGATGATCCAGAGGTTGCAGCGAACAATGCGCAGCTGCCGATGTTTGTGTGTAGTAAACCGCCTGGCAGTCTTCCAAACCAAGCGGAAAGGGCAATGTACATGCGATCGGCAATCCCAGATCGCAGTAGGAGTTCACCCAGTAATATAAACAGCGGGATTGAAGTGAGTAGGTTCTCGTTCTGCACACCCCACAGAACGGGTGCGATGGAGTTCATAAACGGCAGACCATAGACGGCAACTCCACCTACGATTCCGACCAAGGCCATCGAGACCGCGATAGGTACGCCGGCGATCATCATGAACACCATGATCAGAAATGCAATAGTGACGATGGTTGGATTCATGATTTGTTTGTAATCTCGTCAATGTTGGAGCGTTGAGCAAGGTCGTCAAGCTCTTCTTTAATTTCTTCCTTGGCACTTTTGGGCTGGAACTCTTCATTTAGTTCGCTGATCCGCCCAGTCGCCAATAGAACGGTGGCGCGAACAGCCCAGACTGTTGTGACACAGGCGAATATGACTAAGCCGGCGTACCAGATTGATTGTGGATAAATCAGTGGGGTTGCCCAGGGCGTTTGCGCCGTGCTGCTGTATGCGATCGTATCTGTCAACACGTTGATTGTGACGTAACACAAGAAGATTGCGAATACCGCCATGCTCGTAGCAGAAAACCAGTTCATCCATCCCTGAAACCGA
>JBEDEU010000025.1:0-14925 GCA_041175585.1 Pseudomonadota bacterium
TGCTGGCGGCACGCAAAACCTACCCCGCGCTATCGGCGAGCGACGCGCCAAAGAGATCCTCATGACCGGCAAGCCGTTCAGCGCACAGCAAGCAAGTGAGTACGGCTTGATTAACGCGATTCTCGAACCGACAGAAGTGCTTGCCAAGGCGTTGGAAACAGCAGAAGTCATTGCCTCCAATGCCCCATTATCTGTACGGCAAATTAAGAAGTCTGTGCGTTATGGCGGTCAAATGGAACTGCGTACAGCGTTCCGCTTTGAAATTGAAGCGTACAACCATCTTATTGACACCGAAGATCGCATGGAAGGCGTCAAAGCCTTTAACGAAAAACGAAAAGCTAACTTTAAAGGCTGTTAATCATGAGTCAACCCGTTCAAAACATCAGCATCTCAACTGGCGAAGACTATCCAGAGATCCGCGAAGGTGTAAAACGCGTTTGTGCAGACTTCCCTGGGTCGTACTGGCGCGGGCTAGAAGAGACTCTCGCCTACCCAACGGAGTTTGTGCAAGCCCTGACGGCCTCAGGCTACCTTGGAGCCTTGATCCCTGAGGAGTACGGCGGCAGCGGGATGCCTCTGCGCGCCGCGATGGTGATCCTTGAAACGATCCACGCCTCAGGCTGCAACGCAGGTGCGTGTCATGCGCAGATGTATACGATGGGTACGGTTCTGCGCCACGGCAGCGAAGCACAAAAGAAAAAATACCTACCTGATATCGCTAGCGGCAAACTTCGCCTTCAAGCCTTTGGCGTCACAGAGCCCACCACCGGGACGGACACCACCAAGTTAAAAACACGCGCTGAACGTCAAGGTGATCATTACGTCATCAACGGGCAAAAAGTTTGGACCTCGCGTGCGCTGCACTCCGATCTAATGCTTTTGCTCGCACGGACCACTCCGCTTGATCAAATCAAAAAGAAGAGCGATGGACTGTCGGTGTTTTTGCTCGACATCCGTGATGGTCTAGGCAAAGGTCTGGATATTCGTCCACTTAAGGCAATGGTGAACCACCATGCGACGGAGGTCTTTTTTGATAATCTCAAGATTCCTGCTGACTGTCTGATTGGTGAAGAAGGCAAAGGCTTCAAATACATTCTGGACGGCATGAATGCGGAGCGTATCCTCGTTTCGGCCGAAGCAATTGGCGACGCACGTTGGTTTACTCAGACTGCGGTGAACTATGTCAACGAGCGCCGCGTGTTTGATCGTCCCATTGGCCAGAACCAAGCCGTCCAGTTCCCTATTGCCCGCGCCCACGCTGAGACAGATGCAGCCGATCTGGTGCTACGTCGTGCTGCTGCGCTATTCGATGCAGGGTTGCCCTGCGGTGATGATGCCAATATGGGTAAGTTGCTTGCCTCGGAAGCGACTTGGCATGCAGCAGAAGCTTGTCTGCAGTGCCACGGCGGATTTGGCTACGCCAAAGAGTATGACGTTGAAAGAAAGTGGCGCGAGACACGCTTGTTTCAAATCGCACCTATCTCAACGAACTTAGTCCTTTCTTATATCGGCGAACACATGCTTGGCATGCCACGTTCGTTTTAATAATAAATAGAGCTATACCGGAGACATCAACATGACAGGTCTAACCAAAGCACTCGCCGCGTTCGTCGCCAAACCAAGTTTTGGCGCTGATGAACATGCCGCACTCGAGGTCGCAAAAACCGGCTTTATCGATACGATTGCGACAATGATGGCTGGCAATGCAGAGCCGGTTGTCAATATAGTACGCAAGTATTTTGCCGATGCTACAACCCCTGCTGAGGCGCCCGTGCCCTTTCTGGGTACGATGCACCCTGCAGCACAAGCCGCTTTTATCAGTGCCGTTGCCGGTCATGCGCTGGACTATGACGATGTGGCAATCTCCGGCCATCCAAGTACTGTGCTCGTGCCAGCCATTTTGGCAGAGGGCTATAAACTGAACTGCTCGGGCCTCGACGCGCTGCGCGCTTATGTTGTCGGCTACGAAGTGTGGGGTGAACTCGTTAACCGCGAAACCGACCAATATCACTTAAAGGGCTGGCATCCCACCGGCGTTTTTGGAGCGGTCGGTGCGGCTGCGGCCGTTGCCTATCTAAACAAGTTGAATGAAGCTGAAGCGGGACAGGCACTCGCCATTTCAGCGAGTCTTGCCAGTGGTTTGGTTGCCAACTTTGGAACCATGACCAAGCCCTTCCACGCAGGCAGAGCCGCCTCGCATGGCATTGAGGCCGTTAAGTTATCCAAACTTGGTATGACTTCGGCGCCTGACGTCTTTGAACATCCTGCTGGTTACCTCTTTGCACTTTCCCTTGCTGGCAAGGTCGATCGTACCCGTCCTGCCGATACCTTAGGCAAAACGCTCAGAATTCTGGATAGCGGCTTATCCATCAAACGCTACCCAGTTTGCTATTCCAGCCATCGCACGATTGATGGCGTGATTGAGATCGCCGATCGGGAAAATTTGCAGCCTGAAGAAATCGCAGAGGTCGCTCTCACAATGGGGCCCGCACAAGCATCCATGTTGCGCAACCATCATCCAAAAACGGGTCTTGAAGCTAAATTCAGCGCGCAGTTTGCCGTCGCTTCTGCAATCGTTGCACGCGAAGTTGGACTATCCCAATTAACCGATGAGTTTGCGACACGCAAAGATGTCTCAAGTCTGTATAGCAAAGTAAAGGTGTCAACCGTTGACACCTTCTGTCCGCTGGAACCCGCTTTCGCTTTTACAGACCGCGTTGTTATCAAGACAACCGATGGACGCAGCTTTGATTCCGGTGAAATTCGTTTCCCACTCGGCAACTCAAAGAATCCAATTGATGCCGTAGGCTTGAAAAAGAAATTCAATGACTGCGTCACAACCGGTAGAGCGATCAACCCCGCGATCAAGGGTGCAGACAGCGGCCTGTACGATCGGATTGCGACGCTGGAAACTCTATCCTCCTTGAGAACTCTCTTCTCGGCCTAGTCCGCGGAGAACAGTTCACCCTCGCTGCAATGGCAAAAAGTGTTGTCTGGTTTAAAAAGGATTTGCGTATCCACGACAACGCAGCACTTGCCCAGGCAGCCGAGGCAGGGGCGGTATGCTGTATTTACATCGTCGAACCAAGCATCTGGCGAGGTCCCGATGCATCTAAGCAGCACTACGACTTTATTCTTGAGAGTCTGCGCGACTTATATGTCGCGCTCAAGAAACTTGGTGCGACCCTGCATGTATTAACGGGCGAAGCGTGTGACGTCCTTGCACGCCTGCACGCACACACCCCGTTTGATGCAATCTACTCTCACCAAGAGACAGGTAACTATGCGTCTTTCATGCGCGATCTCGCTGTAAAAGACTGGTGTAAAAACAAAAATATCACTTGGCACGAGCCCATACAGTCAGGAGTCTTTCGTGGTCGTCTCGATCGCGATGATTGGCAACGACTTTGGACGCAACATACAAGCCAGTCGCAAACGCCGACACCCGAGCGACTCGTATCTTTCGAACCGCTTGTCGAGCAGATCAAACCTCCGACGGCGGAGCAACTCGCAATCGATCTGCTTGATCCACCCAACCGCCAGCGCGGTGGGCGATCTCAGGCTATGTCTGTACTCGACGATTTCATCAACAATCGAAGTGAGGGCTATCGCGGAGGCATTTCATCGCCGCTCTCAGCACCGACTGCGTGCTCAAGGATTTCACCCTATCTGACACACGGCTGTGTCAGCGTTCGGGAAGTCTATCAACGCGTCATGTATGCGGTCGCGACTGAGGCACAAGCAGATAGCCGTCGCGCCAAAGGCTTGCGCAGCATGGTGAGCCGTCTGTACTGGCATTGCCACTTCATCCAAAAGCTTGAAAGCGAACCAGAACTTGAGTTCCAGAACATGCATCGCGGCTACGACGGCCTGCGCGAAAATGACTGGAATGCCGAGTACTTCACCGCACTAAGTGAAGGCCGCACGGGATGGCCGATGGTGGATGCTTGTGTTGTGATGCTCAAACAAACGGGCTGGATTAATTTCCGTATGCGCGCCTTGCTCGTCTCAACAGCAGCCTACCCACTTTGGCTCCACTGGAAGCCCGTTGGAAACTGGTTAGCACGGCACTTCCTTGATTATGAACCCGGCATTCACTGGAGCCAGATGCAGATGCAATCGGGTACTACGGGAATCAACATCCCGCGCATCTACAACCCGATCAAGCAAGCCCAGGACCATGATCCCAGAGGTGTATTCGTCCGAAAGTGGCTGCCAGAACTCAGACAAGTTCCCGATCCCTGGATTTTTGAACCCTGGAAAATCCCGGACGATCTGATTCGTACAGTCTCTAAGGTCTCTCCCCCTAAAATCAGGCCACCAATCGTAGACTTAGAAGGATCGACACGAACGGCAAAACAGAAATTGTTTGAGCGACGTGGACGACCTGAAGTCTCTGAAGAGAAATCAGCGGTCTTGAATAAGCACGGGTCTCGTAAGCGTCCGGTGTTGCGCACTAAACCCAAACGTAGCACTGTGCCCCCCGTCTCACCACAGCAGACTCTTGATTTTTAATGCCCCAGCGCCCCAATAATCGTATGCAAAAGAAGGCTGAACTACCCTCGAAGGTATGCCTGACTTGTGCTCGTCCCTTTAATTGGAGAAAAAAGTGGGAGCGCGACTGGGAGAACGTTAAGTACTGTTCGGACCGTTGCCGTCAGGCGGGCCCGTCCAAGTGATGAAGACCAACATTTATTGGTTTAGACAGGATTTGCGTTTGGGTGATTCGCCCGGGCTATTAAAAGCCTGCATGGGTGCGGAACAACTTGTTCTTGTCTACATTCACCCAACGCGCCTTCAAGGTGACACCCCCTGGGGCTTTGCTCGCACAAGCGAAAGAAGAGCCGCTCATCTGCAAGCAGTGCTGCAAGAGCTGCGTGCAAACATCGCCAGCCGAGGTAACCAACTGCTGGAATTTGTCGGAGAACCTGCACAGGTTCTGCAGTCACTGGCAGACACGTTTAATGTTGAATGCGTCTATTGCGAAGCGATCGAAGCTCCAGAGGAGCGTGCCGATCTTGCGAAAATAGAAAGTCAAGGCATACAGGTCGTGTCTACCTGGCAGTCAACGATGTTCGAGCCAGCTGCCCTACCCTTCGCACCCCAGGCGATGCCCGACATCTTTACCGCATTCCGCCAGGAGATCGAGCAATCTGGGGTGCATCCACGAGAACCGGTTGCAGCACCTATGCGCCTCCCCCCTGCACCGCCCGGTTTGGAGATGGTCATAGAAAGAGACGCGTTCGGAAAACAGGTGACGACTGAGCCTGCGGGAGAAGACACGGCACACCGGGCGGTCAGCGCATACTTTTCTACCGAGCATCCACTGCATTACAAACAGACACGTAACCAGCTGCTCGGTGAGCATTACTCCACCCGCCTGTCGGTTTGGCTGGCCTCTGGCTCTCTGTCTGCCGCGAGCGCCTACCAGACCCTCAAGCAATACGAAGCCAAATACGGTAGCAATGACAGTACCTACTGGATTTTTTTTGAACTACTCTGGCGAGACTATTTCCGGTTCTTACACTGCAAATATGGCACAAAGCTGTATCTGAAAAATGGACTCAGGCGTGAGCCCTCCACACCATTATCTGCAAGACAAGACCCAAGGATTGAGCAAGCACGGCTGCTAGCATGGACGAACGCTCAGACACCTAATGACTTCGTCAATGCCGGCATGACCGAGCTCAGAGAAACGGGGCATCTATCGAACCGGATGCGGCAAGTCGTCGCCAGCTATCTTATTTACGATCTAGCGGTCGATTGGCGAGCCGGCGCTGCCTGGTTTGAAAATCAATTACTTGATTTTGATGTCTACAGCAATCAGGGTAACTGGCTCTATATTGCTGGATGCGGAACCGACCCCCGAGGCGGTCGACGAATGAATATGCAAAAACAGATTCAAGAGCATGATCCAGACAGTATCTATCGTAAACATTGGGGACACGCTTGACCACACTTCGACTACTCTTAGGCGACCAACTCAATCCGGAACACAGCTGGTTCGAACACGTCAATTCTGAGCATCTCTATACGCTGATAGAGATGCGGCAGGAGACCGACTACGTCTTACACCACGCTCAAAAAATCATCAGCATTTTTGCTGGCATGCGAGCGCTTGCCAAGCGCCTCGAAACGCAGGGTCACCGCGTGCATTACCTAAGCATCGGTGATCCTGAGAATACACAGACAATTGAGGGCAATCTCAATGCGCTGATCGCCAAGCATCAATGTAAAAAATTTGAATATCAGCAGCCAGACGAATGGCGACTGGATGCACAGCTTTCGAGCTTCTGTCAAACACTCTCGATTCCCTCTGAGATGGTATCGAGTGAACATTTCTATACAGAGCGGCTCGAGACAGCGGAGCTATTTAAAACACAAAAGCAATGGCTGATGGAGCGCTTCTATCGGCAGATGCGCGTCAAGCATCGTGTCTTGATCGATGCATCGAAAAAACCAGAAGGCGGTCAATGGAACTTTGATCACGACAATCGAAAGCGTTGGAACGGCACACCTCCCGAGCCAGTCGACCACACACGCCGACACGATCATTCGTCACTCTGGGCAGAGATTCAGGCAGCAGGCGTCGAAAGCTTTGGTGAGCCACAGTGCAACGCCTTTCGCTGGCCTACGAACCGCGAAGAGGCGCTCGACGATCTAGAGCGCTTCATCTCAGACGTACTGCCTCATTTCGGTGAATTTCAAGATGCAATGAGTACGCAGAGCTGGCGGATGTTTCACTCGTTACTGTCTTTTGCGCTGAACGTCAAAATGCTCAGCCCCAAAGAAGTGGTAGCAAGAGCCGAGGCTGCGTGGCGGCAAGAGCACATTAGCATCGCCACCGCAGAGGGCTTTATCCGTCAGATTTTGGGCTGGCGCGAATACATTCGTGGCGTCTATTGGTTTCGCATGCCTGATTATCAAGACTCCAATCATTTCGCACATGACACGCCATTACCCGCTTGGTTTTGGACCGGTAAAACAAAGATGCAATGCGCGTCCAAAGCAGTAGGACAGTCCCTTGAACATGCCTACGCACATCATATCCAACGGCTAATGATTACCGGTAACTTTGCGTTGTTAGCAGGCATCGATCCTTCAGCACTACATCGGTGGTATTTGGGTATTTATATCGACGCCTTTGAGTGGGTTGAACTTCCCAACACAATTGGCATGAGTCAGTTTGCTGACGCGGGCTTGTTGGCAACCAAACCCTATGTCTCGAGCGCTGCCTATATCGATCGAATGGGGGACTACTGCAAAGGGTGCTATTACGACAAGAAGCTACGAGTCGGAGAGCGCGCCTGCCCCTTTAATTCGCTCTACTGGGATTTCTTTATTCGAAATGCCAGCGCACTATCTGGCAATCATCGACTTGGCATGGTCTATCGACAAATTGAAAAAATGGATGCGGAGACCACAACCAGCCTGCAGCAACGAGCTCTGGATATCCGCAACAATCTAGATCAAATCTGATCAATACGTTTCGCTAAGTCGATATCTTTAATCGACAGCCCATCCGCATCATGCGTACGCAGGGTGATCTCCACCCTGTTGTATACATTGCTCCATTCGGGATGGTGGTCTGCTTCGTGCGCAAGGAACGCGACACGTGTCATAAAAGCAAAGGCCTGCGCAAAATCTTGGAAAACCCAGTTACGACTAATACTACCGCCGTCGGAAGGGGCATACGTCCAATCAGGGACGGAGGCTAAACAAGCGTTTAACTGTCCTGTCGGCAGGCGCTCAATCGTCATGCTGGCTCTGCCTGTGCATCCGTATCCGCGGGCAAGAACAGCACCACAATTGCAGTACAGGTTGCGAAGCCGGCCATAATCAACAGCAGCGATTCAAAGCCCCAACCCTTCACCGCTGGACCAAGTGCCCATACTGCGATCGAACTCAGCCCCAATGAAATTGAGAGCCGAATACCGGCAACACGTGAACGCATACGATCATCAACGTAACGCACAATCATGACATCAACAAAGGGCACGGCACCGAATATGAAAACCATGACGCCCAACATCGCAGCAAACAACCACCAGCCCTGCGCATACGCCGCAAGGACAAACAAGGGAATCTGCAACAATACGATGCCCAAGAAGATGGGTCGCAACGCATATTTATCTAATAGCTTTCCGACAACGACCTGCATGATGGATGCAACGGTATAAATGACCGCGAGCAGAATGCCCAACATCGCAGGATCTTCGAGCACACCCTCAAAACGCTCGGCAAACAACTGATTGTTTCCGTTCGTGGTGAAATTAAAAATCACGCTGCCTGTCGCGGCAGAAACCGTCATGACTGCCAACACACGCGCTACCATCGCGCGTGATAAAGCGACTTTCGGCCCACTCTTACGCTTGGCTGGCGCTTCGACCTCTGGAGGGCAAACCAAAGCGAACCAGACACCGCAGCCAATAGAAAACAGCGCAGGTACCGCAAAAGCAGCACGCCAGCCAATCCACTTAATCAAAAAACCCGTCAGCATCGCTGCCAGGGCAACACCCAGATTTCCAGCCAGGCCATTGATGCCAATTGCGTATCCCGGATTAGTGGACTTCTGTACCAAAAAGGGAATGCCAACCGGATGGTAGATTGAAGCGAAGGCTCCGACCAGCGTCAACGCGATCGCCATTTGCCACGCAGTCTGTGCGAGCGACGCGAACAAAGTCGCGACTCCGATGCCAATAAAAAAGACAATCATCATTCTGCGCCGGCCCCATAAGTCGCCTAAACGCCCAGACGGAATCGAGCCCAAGCCGAAGAGAACAAATGCACCAACACCGTATGGCATCAAGTCCTCCCAAGTTGAGAACCCGAAGTCATGCGCCATCACACCAACGGCGGCCGCAAATATGAGCAAGAACATATGATCCAGTCCATGCCCAATGTTTAGCAACAAACGTACCGCTAGAGAATGATCTTTCGCCATTGTCTTTAAGCCCTACCGATGATTGAAGCTGTCAGCATAAGTTCTTCTAGTAATGCAAGCGAGACTGCACCAGACACGGAGTACGGATCTAATTCAGGCTTTTCTGAATACTTCAACACAATCGAAGTATTGAGTTTGGCAAGATTGACCTGACCCATTGTCCAGCCACCGAAACGTCGCTCGGTGATTTCCTCGTAGTGCAGTAGGGCAACATCTTTATGGCGTTCGTCGCGAACGATGTAGCCGTACAACTCGTTTACCTGATGGCGTCCGCCTTCAATCGCCTGCAAATAGATGCCTCCACCGTAGCAAAGTATCCCGGTAATGCCGTTGCTCAGATTGTGCTCACGCGCGGAATCTAAAATTGATTGTGTCGCTTTAGTGTCTTCGGCGTTTACCGCCCGACTGACATACAACAGACGTACCAGCATGATTAGCTCTCTTTAGGCATTAAAGACAAAAACTCACGACGCAAATTCGCGTCTTTCAAAAAGGCACCGCGCATGACTGAGTTAATCATCCTGCTGTCCGGGTCTTTCACTCCACGCCAAGACATACAGTAATGCGTTGCATTCATCACGACAGCTAGTCCATCAGGCTGCGTCTTTTCCTGTATCAAATCGGCGAGCTGCACCACAGCTTCCTCCTGAATCTGAGGACGACTCATGATCCAGTCTGCCAATCGCGCATATTTGGATAATCCGATCACGTTGGTATGTTCATTGGGCATCACACCAATCCAAACCTTACCGATCACTGGACAAAAGTGATGGCTGCAAGCGCTACGCACAGTGATCGGACCAACAATCATCAACTCGCTAAGATGTTCTGCGTTTGGAAATTCCGTAATTTTTGGTTGAACAGCGTAACGCCCACCAAACACTTCTTGTAAATACATTTTGGCAACACGCCGCGCGGTGTCGTTGGTGTTGTGATCTGAAACCGTGTCAATGACAAGGCTCTCCAATACACCTTTCATCTTCAACTCGACTTCGTCAAGCAATTGAGCAAGCTCACCGGGCTCGATGTATTCGGCAATATTGTCGTTGGCATGAAATCGCTTACGCGCCTCTTTAAGGCGGTTGCGAATCACAACCGAGATCGGCGTGCCTTTGTCCTGATCATTCGAGTTCATGTGTTGGGTTCTTTAAACAATACTTTCTAAAATTTTTACGACCGTCACGCGCTATCTGAATCTGCGCTGAACACTAGGTCGGATCTTTAAAAATCCGACGTACAGTCGCTCTAAACACCAAAGCGTGGGCTTGTTAGAACAAACTCTTCCAAGCCAACGCCATCGTGGAAGCTCAAGCCAAAGCTTAACAAAAGCCTGAGCTCCACTGTGCAAAATGTTTTGTCGGTCTCTGACATGAAAACGGGCCATTGCTAGCTGGCAGGTTAACCCCTCCCCTAAGCATGCCTGTTCCCCGACACTGACATCGGTCCATTCAATACTTTCGGCTCCTGCAGAGCGCTGATAGACCGCGATCTCTTTGCGGCAGAGCGGGCATGAGCCGTCGTAGTAAACAGTGACTAAAGCCATTTTTGCATAAACAAGGCCTGGCCCGTCTCGGCGCTCAATTCGTACTGAGCGAAGCCGAAACGCTCATAGGAAGCTTGGGCAACCCGATTGCCGCTGAGAACTTCCAAAGTGAGCTTGCAACAGCCGCGTGCGCGTGCATAATCTTGCAACGCCGCCAACAGCGACTGTCCCACGCCCTGACCTCTGAACGCAGGATCGACGGCAATGTCGTGGATGTTCATTAAAGGGCGCGCCTTAAACGTCGAATATCCTGGCATTGCGTTGAGCAGCCCGACCGGACGCTCACCGCTATAGGCCAGCCAACTTACTGCACCGGGAAAGTTCGACAAATCGCGGCATAGCCGCTCTTTGACCTCCGGCTTAAGTCCCTCTGCGCCACCCATAGGATCTCGCGCATACATATCCAGCACCACCAACAAATCCGCACAGTCAGTAGGGTTAAGATAATCGACGGTTCGAACTGAAATGCTGCACTGCATAAATACCTGCCTTTCGGGGTGCAAAGAACAACAAGCTTAAGCCACTACAGCGATGGTATAACAACCCGTGATTCAAAACCTGACAAACCCCATTGAAGTTGCGAAAAGGTAATGCATGTCTGAGACCCTCCCCCTAGCAGGGATACGCGTTGTTGAGTTCACCCACATGGTGATGGGACCGACCTGCGGCATGATTCTCGCCGACCTCGGTGCAGAGGTGATTAAAGTCGAGCCGATTGCCGGCGACAACACCCGCAAATTGTTGGGCTCAGGGTCGGGTTTTTATCCGATGTTCAACCGCAACAAGAAGAGCATCTCGATTGACGTCAAGAACCCGGTCGGTCGTGAAATTATTCTTAAGCTTGTCGCAGGTGCTGACGTATTTAGTGAAAACTTCAAAAGCGGCACGATGGAGAAACTGGGGTTTGGCTACGCAGCCTTATCTAAACTCAACCCCTCCCTGATTTATGTGTCGCATAAAGGCTTCTTGCCAGGCCCGTATGACAACCGCACCGCACTCGATGAGGTCGTTCAGATGATGGGCGGCTTAGCCTATATGACAGGGCCTGCAGGGCAGCCACTGCGTGCTGGCGCAAGTGTGAACGACATTATGGGAGGTATGTTTGGCGCCATTGGGGTCCTCGCCTCGTTGCAACAGCGCAATCGCACGGGCCACGGCCAAGAGGTCGCCAGTGCTTTATTTGAAAACAACGTATTTCTAGTTGCGCAACATATGATGCAGTTTGCTGTGACGGGTAAGCCAGCCAACCCAATGCCGAACCGCCTGAGCGCCTGGGCCGTGTACGACGTGTTCACCGTCAAAGACGGAGAGCAGATATTCCTATCAGCCGTCAGCGATACGCAATGGGCCTTACTGTGCAAAGAATTTGCTTTTGACGACCTCAAAGCTGACTCGCGACTGGGCTCAAACAACGAGCGTGTCCAGAACCGGTCTTGGCTAATCCCGATACTGCGTGAACGTTTTGCCGTATTAAGTGCGAAAGAACTCAGCGAGCGTTTCGAAAAAGTCGGACTCCCCTACGCACCGATTACACGACCCCACGAACTCTTTGATGATCCGCACCTGCTCGCCACTGGCGGCCTTGCCCCCGTGACGATCGCTGCGGACAATACAAGTTCGGGAAAAGATATTGAAACGCGTGCCGCTCTCTTGCCCCTCGCGCTGAACGGCGAACGACTGCGAATTAGAAATGCGCCACCCCGAATCGGATCTGACACCATAGAACTCTTACAAAGCCTAGGCTACTCAACTGCTGAGATCGACAGCTTGAGGGACCAAGGCATTATTCGTAGCGCCGAACCAAATCCTCAATAAATTTTTTATCTCAAGCATTACTCATTTACCACTGGAGCAGACATGGACTTACATTTAAAAAATCATCACGTCCTCATCACAGGCGGCAGCAAAGGCATCGGCCTAGCTTGCGCGAAAGTATTTTTAGAGGAAGGAGCCAAAGTCAGTCTCGTGTCACGCGACCTCGCCACACTTGAGGCCGCCAAGCAACAACTGAGTGCACAAAATCCAGGTGCTGCTGCGCACATTGCGATCTACGCAGCAGACCTCAAAGCATCGGACTCCGCCGTAGCAGCCCTTGATGCCGCCGAAAAAGCGTTTGGTCCCGTGGATGTACTTGTTAACTCAGCCGGCGCAGCCAAACGCGTTGCAGCAGCAGACCTCAAGCCAGAAAATTGGCGTGATGCGATGGATTCAAAATTCTTCACCTATATCAACATGCTGGACCCTTGCATCAAGCGCATGGGTGCACGTAAAAAAGGTGTAGTGGTCAACGTGGTCGGGAATGGCGGTAAGTCACCATCGGTGTTACACATCTCGGGCGGAAGCGCAAACGCAGCCTTGATGCTCGCAAGCGCTGGCCTGGCCGCAGCCTATGCTCCGCACGGTGTGCGGGTGAACGCAGTCAATCCTGCGGCAACAGCAACAGATCGGTTGATGGAAGGCATGAAGGTTGCAGCCAAGCATGAGAACATCTCGATCGAGCAAGCCATCCAAAAAGCCACGGCACGCGTCCCAATGGGCAGGCTTGCCTCACCCGAAGAAGTTGCCGACACAGTCGTCTACCTCTCTTCGAGTCGCGCCAGTTACGTCACCGGCACCATTATTACGATGGACGGTGCAGCGCATCCTCTGGTCGTTTAATCCCGGCCATCTCGATATACTGCTCGATCACAGCTCGGTAAGAAGCATCCGCCTTCAAGCCGAGCTTGTGTGTGCGTTGACAATCAAACCTTGGTGGCCAACCACCTACAATCCGCTTAATGGTTGCGTCAGGTTGCACTGTCACCAAGGCAGCAACTTTAGGTCCCGCAACATCCTTCAGCGCTTGCAGCATCTCGCCTACCGTAACGGTTAATGCAGGCAGGTTCAACGCGGTGCGGCCACCAAACTCTTCCCTGCTTACTTCGACAACTTTTAAGATGCCTGCAATCGTATTGTTTGGGGATGACAGCGCGACCTCAGTAGAGAGTTCAACCGGACAAACGGACGCAATCCCAGACAACGGCTCGCGCACAATGCCGGATAAAAAACTTGAGGCCGCACCATTCGGACGACCAGGCCTAACCGAGACTGTCATTAAACGAGCGACGCGCCCATCGATATAACCCTTGCGCGTGTAATCTGCGATGAGTTGCTCGCAAATGAACTTGTGAATGCCATAGCTTGACTGAGGAGTCGGCAGCGTCTCATCGCGCACCACATCGGCCAATGGAATTGCTGGATCCGAACCAAACACGGCAACGGAGCTTGCAAAGAATAAGAGTGGCGCTTGCCCAATACGCGCTTGCTGAGCGCGCAACGCATCCAGCAGTTTTCTGGTGGTATCCAGATTCGACCGTAGACCCAACTCAAAATCGGCCTCGCACTCACCAGATACTGCAGACGCAAAATGAAAAACCGCGTCGTAATTTTTTTCACATAAGGCATCGACGCGGGTAAGCAAATCACCAACATCGACCTTCACTAACGGATGCGAGGCAATCTCTTGTCGCGCAGGCGCATACAAGTCAGCAAGTGTGAGCGACGTGATCACCTGACCCCGAAGCTGACCGCGCTTGAGTAGCGCTTGCGTCAATAGCGTTCCGAGAAAACCAGCCGCACCCGTAATTAAAATGTTCATATTTACCAAGAAGCCTTAAAAAGTTCACGTAATTCTTGTATGGAAGTCTCATCCAACGCCTTCGCCGTACAGCCACCACGCAACCAAAGTTTCGCAGTCTCTTCGAGCTCTTCGAGCGTCGCCATCGCGGCACCAGGATTTGGGCCCCACACTTGCGGGCCGAGCTTATCGCACATCACCGCTCTAAGCGATAAACCACGCGCACGATGGGACGAGATGAGTCGCTCAATCGCATCAGCGACCGCTGGGGCACCGGGGCGACAATAGTCGATCAGTGGCACATGCCCGACTTTCATCACATAGTAAGGCGTGATGGGCGGAACAATATCATCCTTAGACCAGACGCCGCGCAACGTTAAATCAACGAGCCAGGATGAGTGTGTGTGTACAACACAACCCGCCTCGGAATCGCAATCGTAGATACGTCGATGCAAGACAAGCGTCTTGCTTGCCCGATCACCGCTCACTTGTTCTCCGCGCGCATCAATGCGAGACAAGCGCGAAGCCTCAAGGAATCCCAGACAGGCATCTGTTGGCGTGATCAAAAAACCACCGCCATCTGCCTGCGGTACGCGAACACTAATATTCCCGGTCGAGCCGTGCACGTAGCCTCGCTCAAACAAGCTTCGACCGATACGACAGATTTCTTGTCGTAAAAAAATCAAATGCGCTGTCTCAGCTGGATTGCTCATGAGGATAACTTTCCAAACGCTTTCAACAAAAAGTCTTCTGTACCGAAGTTTCCAGATTTCAATGTAATGTGCAGGATTTGCTCATTAACATTGGTCTTCCCAGCACACC
>JBEDEU010000026.1:0-14843 GCA_041175585.1 Pseudomonadota bacterium
CCGGAAGCGCTGAAGTCATCGTCGAACGCATCATGCCGGAGCAGATCGCCAACGGCACAGCGCTGGCCAGCAACGCATCTGCAGCCAGACCAATCGCGCCAGCAACGGCCACGCCGACTTTGCTTCCGCCATCGCTCCCACCCGTCGCACAAGCCACACAGAGCAATGCATCGGCAGCACCCACCGTTGCAACGCTTCCACTCGCCGCGGCGCCTGCGAACAGTGCGACACCGGCCGCTGCCGGTTCCGTTTATCTTCAGTTGGGCGCCTTTAGCGATCCGGCACGAGCCCAGGCGATTGCTGCGCGCGCGGCAGCGCAAGTGCCCAATCAAGCAGGCGTTTCGGTAAACGTAGAATTGGGGGCGGGAAACCTGCACCGCGTGCGCGTAGGGCCGTTCGCCAGCACAGAAGCTGCGACACAAGCAGCCGCACCCCTCGAGAATGCGCTCGGCGTCGCACCACGAGTCACAGGGCCATAGCCAAGCATATCGGCAGGTAGTTAACCACCCTTACGCGCCAAGGCTCGGGCATATAGCGTGTCGCGAGACTGGCCCGTCGCTTTTGCCGCCACGCGGGCGGCATCCCTCACTGACAACACTTCTAACAGAGCATCCAGCCAGGCATCCACTCCCGCATCCACCTGCTCGGCCGCCTCAAGGTCGAGCACCGCTTGCGCAGGATGGATGATCACCACATATTCACCTTGCTCACGGTGCGAATCCGCCTGTAACCATTGCTGCGCATCCGCTAAGGTGACGCAGGCAACTTCCTCAAAGCGCTTGGTCAATTCCCGCGCCAAGCTAACCTGGCGATCAGGCCCGAGCACCAACAATAAGTCTTTCAGACTCGCAGCGATACGGTGTGGCGCTTCGTAAAACACCACTGCCGTCGCAAGCTGTGTCCAATAGCGAAACCAGCGCTGACGCGCCATAGATTTCGTGGGTGCGAAGCCGGCAAAGGCAAAACCAGGGGAAGCATCTGTCGTTACCCCCGTGGCCATGAGCGCCGTGATCACCGCACTCGCGCCGGGCAAAGGGATCACGCGCAGGCCTGCTGCGCGCACAGCTTGAACCACTAGTCCGCCCGGATCGCTGACCGCGGGCGACCCGGCATCCGACACTAAGGCAACACGCTGTCCGGACTGCAGTCTTCGGACAATCTCAGCTGCCGCACCCGCCTCATTGTGCCGGTGAGCTGCCATGGTTGGTGTATCTAATCCCCACGCATCAAGCAGAGTGCGCGTGGCGCGCGTGTCCTCTGCCGCAATGACATCCGCCAATTGCAAAGCATGCCACCCACGCAGGGACAAATCACCCAAGTTTCCAATAGGTGTAGCCACCACGTACAAGGAGTGGGTAGGCCATTGTTGTGCGTCAACTTTCTGACCGAGCCTGTGCCAGGCGTCTGGGCGCTCTTGCGGTAGGACATTTTCTGTCATGGTGAAGGTGGTCGAGTCTGAATTGTGGCAGTGTAGTCGGCTTAACTCACCTCGTCACGACACATGGATTCTCCTGACTACTCAGCTCTCTTTTTACAAGCGGAGCTCGCGCAAAAGAAAGCGATCACCAAGCGCAAGCGAGCCGAACGGGCGAAGCTCTCGCCCCAACCTCGACAACCCGACGCGAGCCTCTCTGCCTTAAACCGCTCGCCGCTGCAGCGGCGCGGTGACGCCTATGAAGCCCTTGCGCAAAGTCATCTACAACGCGCCGGGTGCGTGGTGCTCGGCCAGCAGTTGCACTGCCCCGCAGGTGAGCTAGACTTAGTCGTGCGTGACGGCGCTGTACTGGTGTTCGTAGAGGTCCGGCAGCGCACTTCCGCCACCTTTGGCGGGGCATCGGCAAGTGTCACGCCGGTCAAACAACGACGCATCCTGCTTGCGGCGCGCTGGTTTCTCAATACACTCGTACAACGGCATTTTGATGGGATAACACCCTATTGCCGGATCGACGTACTAGCCTTTGAGCCAGAGGGGCTTATTTGGCATCGAGATGCCTTTCGCCTAACACTGGATAAATGAGATAATTCAAGCACTGGAGCCGAACAATCGCCATGAATCTTGCCTCGACACTTGCCGCTCACTTCAACGATCACGTCACTGCAACACAAGACAGTGCGACAGCGCTATCTTCGCCGCTTTTAAGCGCGATCGACCTGTGCTTTGGATGCGTCACGAATAACGGCAAAATTTTGGCATGTGGCAATGGCGGCTCGGCTGCTGATGCACAACACTTTATTGCCGAACTTGTGGGTCGCTTTGAGCGTGAGCGCCTTCCTCTTGCAGGAATCGCACTCAATACCGACACATCCATCCTGACCGCGGTTGGCAATGATTATGGCTACGCACAAGTTTTTTCGCGCCAGATTAGCGCCCTAGGGCAGCCTGGTGATGTGCTTGTCGCGATCTCCACAAGTGGCAACTCAGAAAACGTCCAGCAAGCCATTCAAGCCGCACACGAGCGCGAGATGCGCGTCATTGCCCTCACTGGCAAAGGGGGTGGCGCAATGAATGACTTACTCAGCACCGACGATATTCATCTTTGTGTGCCGCACGACCGCACAATGCGCATTCAAGAAATCCATATTTTGTTATTGCACATGCTGTGCGATGGCATTGATACGCTCTTACTCGGAGACCCCGCATGACACTCGCTGCCCGCTTTATTCGTCCCGTTTTGCTTTGCGTCGCTCTCGGATCGACAGCAGGTATGCTGCAAGGCTGTGTCCCAATGTTAATTGGCGGCGCTGCTGCCACCACCGGACTCGTGGCAGTTGATCGCCGATCGGTCGCTCAACAAACTGATGACAAAACAATCGAGTTAAAAATCGGCGGTGAACTCCGCAACACCTTTGGCGACAGTATCCGTGCCTCCATCACGGCGTATGACGGCGTCGTATTGCTCACAGGCGACACAATCGGCAACGACGTTAAAGCAAAAGCAGGCGAGATTGCACGTAAAACAAAAGGTGTGAAATCGGTCTCTGATCAAATTACGGTTACAAAAGAAACCGCGTCCGCAGGTGTCGTAGGCAATGACATTTGGATCACATCGAAGGTGATGGCAACGCTAGCCACCACGAAAGATATCCCCTCACGCACGATTGTTGTCACAACCGATCGCGGGATCGTCTACCTGATGGGTCTCGTCACGCAACGTGAAGGCGATTTGGCAGCCTCAACAACGGCACAAATTGGTGGGGTCAAGCGCGTTGACAAGCTATTCCAGATCATCACTCCAGCCGAAGCCAATCGTCTGGATACAGCGAACCGTCTGATGGGTGGTCGCCTGGGGGACCCAGCACAACCGGCCGCACCAGTCACTAACTCGGGCGCTGGCGCTGCTCCCGCCCAGGGCGCCGTGCAGGTTATGCCAATCCAATGAAAAAGCTCCTAGCGCTCGCATTGCTAGCAGCGCTTGGCGGGTTTGGGGCGTGGTTCTTCGCTGCGCCTGCTCCCAAGGCGCCTGAGGTAACGTTCTCGACGTTATCGGGTAAGCAGATCCCAATGTCTGAACTGCGCGGCAAGGTTGTTCTCGTAAAGTTCTGGGCGACCAACTGCGTGACCTGCGTGGAGCAGATGCCGGACAACATCGAAAATTACGAAAAGTATCACGCTCAAGGCTTCGAGATCGTGGCTGTTGCGATGCAATACGATCCGGCCAACTACGTCATTAATTTTGCAGAAACTCGCAAATTACCTTTCCCTGTCGCGCTAGATACAGTCGGCAAAGCGGCTAAAGCGTTCGGCGATGTAAAGCTCACACCAACCGCGTTCCTGATCGATAAAAACGGTCAGATTATTAAGCGATACCTAGGACAGTACGACAAAAAAGAGTTTCGGCGTACCCTTGAAAAAGCTTTGGCCGGCTAGCCCCCATCTGGTCATTCTTGGCTCTACAATCCGACTCCAACGATTTGTTCCGATCCACAACTATTTGCCTGCCGAACGCTCATGACCAGTCAGACACAAACCACTTCTATGCCTCCCGAAGTATTTGCCGAAGTCTTGTCCGAAAGTCTGCCGTACATCAAACGCTTCCACGGCAAGACGATCGTTATTAAATACGGTGGCAATGCGATGACCGAGGAGGTCTTGCAACGCAGCTTTGCGCACGACGTTGTCTTGCTCAAACTGATCGGCCTCAATCCTATCGTAGTTCACGGCGGCGGGCCACAGATTGACGAAGCGCTGCGACGTATTGGTAAGCAAGGGACGTTTGTTCAAGGCATGCGCGTCACAGACGCGGACACGATGGAAGTCGTCGAATGGGTGCTTGGCGGACAGGTCCAACAAGATATCGTACTAATGATCAATGAAGCCGGCGGCAAAGCGGTCGGTCTGACCGGCAAAGATGGCTGTCTGATCCAGGCAAGCAAAAAGTTGATGCCAAACAAGGATGATCCGTCCAAGCCTTTAGATATCGGTTTTGTAGGCGATATCGATCGTGTCGAACCTGCTGTTGTGAAAGCCTTGCAAGATGACCAATTCATCCCTGTGATTTCGCCTATCGGTTACGGGGTAGACGGTCTTGCCTATAACATCAATGCAGACGTCGTTGCCGGCAAGATGGCCGAAGTGTTGGGCGCTGAGAAATTGCTCATGATGACCAATACTCCTGGCGTACTAGACAAGGACGGTAAGCTTCTGCGTCAACTATCTGCAAAAACAATTGATGCACTGTTTGCGGACGGTACGATTTCAGGTGGGATGCTTCCCAAAATCTCATCGGCACTAGACGCAGCACGAAATGGCGTGAAGTCTGTGCACATTGTGGATGGTCGCGTGCCGCACTGCCTGTTACTCGAAGTATTAACAGACCGCGGCGTCGGCACCATGATCTCGTCGCAGTAATGCGCGCGTGACGCCAAAACGACTGCCTCTGCACCCACGGATACGCGTGCGTCGTGCGCGCGTACACCTAGCCGAAGGGCCAGCTCCTTCGCGCAGCAAAGAACGCGTGTGGTTCTTTGATCTAGACAATACCCTACACGACACGTCATACAAGATTTTTCGCGAGATTAACCTTGGCATGACGGCAGCGGTGATGGAGGCACTCTCCATTAACGAGCAAGATGCAAGCGTGTTGCGCACGAAGTACTGGCGCAAGTATGGCGCAACACTTATCGGCCTGGTGCGACACCATCAAATCGATGCGCATGCTTTTTTGCATCGGAGCCACGACTTCGATGTCGCGCCGCTCGTACGCGCCGAATCAGGTCTGGCGCAGAAGTTGCGTCGCTTACCTGGACGCAAGGTACTGGTGACCAATGCACCCCTGCACTACGCGCGGGCAGTGCTGAAGCACCTAAAAATTCTGCAGTGCTTTGACGGCCTATGGGGCGTCGAACAGATGCGCTTACACGGTCATTTCAGGCCAAAGCCATCAAGCGCAATGATGCGTCACATTTTGGCGCATGAAGGCGTATCGCCGCGCAGAGCCGTTCTCGTCGAAGACACGGTCGAAAACCTGCGGGGCGCACGACGCGCCGGATTACGGACTGTGCATGTCTACCACCCAGGCACGCCATTCGGTCTCGGCAAAAGTGGGCGCCCCAATTTCGTCGACTTGCGGGTAAACTGCGTGTCAGACTTGCTGCTTCAAAAGCGTCCGTTGCGGGCGTAGCACAAACCCCTTCGCAGCGTACGCCTCATTCTTTAATCCTTCCTTGATGGGCCGAACGCGATGTCAGTCAAAACCGGCGAACGTAAACATCAGATTCTGCAAATGCTTGCGGAAATGCTTGAGCAGCCCCGCGCGGCGCGAATCACCACCGCCGCATTAGCTGCGCGCATGCAATTGTCGGAGGCTGCGCTTTACCGCCATTTCGCAAGTAAAGCCCAGATGTTTGAGGGCTTGTTCGAGTTCATCGAGTCGACCATCTTCACACTCGTCAACCAGATTATTGAGTCTGAGCCCAACGGCGTGGAGCAAGCGCGCAAGATCGCCGCGATGTTACTGACCTTTGCTCAACGCAATCGCGGCATGACACGCGTCTTAACGGGAGACGCTCTTGTCACCGAAGACGAACGCCTACAAGCGCGAGCTAATCAAATTACGGACCGGATTGATGCTTCTTTTAAACAATCACTGCGACACGCGATCACAAGCGGCACGCTTGATCCAGCGACGGAAGCAACCGCTTTAGCGTCCGCACTGACGCAATTTGTATTGGGTAGCTGGCTGCGCTTTGCACAGAGCGCGTGGCAGACAACGCCAACGCTACACATGGATACGCAACTCAAGTTGATTCTTGGTGCCGCGTCAAATAGCAGATAAAGCCAGACCGCTTAGGCTTGCGCCCTGGCCGAACAAACAACACAGCCAGGATCACGCTTAACCCTCACGCTGTGCCATTGCATATCGAGTGCATCCAGGATTAACAAACGACCTTTTAGAGTCGTCCCAATCTGCGCGATAACTTTTAAAGCTTCTGCAGCTTGCATGCTGCCGATAATGCCAACAAGCGGCGCAAATACGCCTGTTGTCGCACAATTAAGGGCTTCAACATCGTCTGCCTCTGGAAACAAGCAGTGATAACACGGTGCATCGAGATCTCGCGGATCGAATACGCTGACCTGCCCCTCGAAGCGAATACCCGCCCCCGAAACCAAGGGCTTAGCATGCTTGACGCAAGCGCGGTTCACTGCATGACGTGTTGCAAAGTTATCGGTGCAGTCCAACACCACATCTACTTGTGATATTTCCTGGTCGAGTGAGGACTCGTCCATTCGCGTTGTTCGAACCTCAACCTTCAGCTCTGGATTCAGCGCCAGCATCGTCTGACGACCCGACTCTGCTTTGAGCTGCCCGAGACGGCTGGTGTTGTGCATAATTTGTCGCTGCAAATTACTGATCTCAACCACATCATGGTCGGCCAACACTATCGTTCCCACCCCCGCTGAGGCAAGATACATCGCGGCAGGAGAGCCCAACCCGCCTGCGCCTACGATCAACACCCGCGCCGCAAGCAGCCTTTCTTGGCCTTCTATGCCCAACTCATCCAACAAGATGTGCCGGGCATACCGCAGCAACTGAGCGTCGTTCATTTCTTGCTCGAAGATCCCTCGGCCGCAGCACCAGCCTTCGCACTTTTGGGTGCAGGTACCGCTTTCTGGATCGGTTTGCCCTCAAGATAGTTCACCGCCTGCTGCAACTGGAAGTCTTCCGGCGTACCGAACTGGAATACCTTGTTCGTGTCGGCAAGTGGTGCCTCGTCTTCTTTTGCTTTCGCCTGCTCTTCCGGAGTCTGACGGTTGCTCAGATGGCGTTGCAAATCCGCTTCGCGTGGCAGCTTGAACAAATCGCCCTCAGCCGTATCTGCCACCACAATGTCTGGACTGATGCCTGTCGCCTGAATAGAACGCCCGTTTGGCGTGAAATAGCGTGACGTGGTCAGCTTGATCGCTGTCGTGTCAGAAATTGGCAGAATCACCTGGACAGAGCCTTTTCCAAAAGTGCGGTTACCCATAATCGTGGCTCGCTTATGGTCCTGCAACGCGCCCGCGACGATTTCGGAAGCAGATGCTGAGCCAACGTTCACCAACACCACCATAGGCACGGTCTTCACCCAGCCAGGCAAACCACGCAGGTAATCGGACTCGCCTCGTGCGTAGTCAGAAGGATTCGATAAGTACTTTTGCTTGGCATCTGGCGCCCGGCCGTCGGTCGATACGACCAAGGTATCTGGCTTGAGGAAAGCAGCCGATACACCAATCGCACCGCTCAGTAACCCGCCGGGATCATTACGCAGATCGAGAATCAACGCCTTTGGCGCGCCCTTTGCGCCCAGCTCTTTCAAATGACGCGCAAGATCAGCGCCAGTTTTTTCTTGAAACTGTGCAATCCGTACATAACCAATATTCCCATCAAGCATCTTGCTGCGCACGCTGCGAACACGAATCGTGTCGCGTACGATCTTAATGACGATTGGTTGTGCCTGACCTTGGCGAATAATCGTCAAGGTAATTGGTGTTCTAACAGGACCACGCATCATCTTGACTGCGTCAGTCAGCGATAATCCTTTCGTAGACGTGTCATCAATTTTAGAAATTAAATCGCCTGCTCGAATCCCGGCGCGCGCCGCAGGTGTGTCTTCGATTGGGGAGATCACCTTGACCATCCCGTCTTCAGTGCCGACCTCAATGCCCAGACCACCGAACTCGCCTTGTGTGGAACTTTGCATTTCTTTAAATGCATCAGCATCCAGGTAGGCCGAGTGCGGGTCCAGATCTGAAAGCATTCCGGCGATTGCGCCACCAATTAATTTTTTATCGTCGACGGCCTCAACGTAATTATTTTTGATTGCCGAGAACACACTTGAAAATTGGCGTAACTCATCTAGCGGCAAAGGCGAGCCGCGTTGTGCGACGGCACTGATGCCCAAGCTCAACAGCACACCGGCCACAATACCAGCGGAAACCAAACCGAAACTGCGTAATTTGCGAGTGCCCATGCACATTCCTGAATTCAATAAAATCACCGGGCCAGATAGGCTATCGGATCGACGGCGGCGCCACGATGTCTGATCTCGAAGTATAGGGCCGAATCCACTTGCCCACCCGTACTTCCTGCTAGGGCCACGGTATCTCCAGCCCGAACGGTATCGCCCACTTGCTTGAGTAAGCTCTGGTTGTAGGCATAGACGCTCAAGTACTCCTGCCCGTGATCCACAATTAGAAGATTGCCAAACCCCCGCAGCCAGTTCGAATACACGACGGTACCGCCTCCAACGGCCTGAACGGGCGCCCCAGTATCAGCGCGGACCAAAATGCCCCGCCAAACACCGCCCTCGGGGCGGTCTGTCCCAAACCGCGCCATGACGGTTCCACGAATAGGCCAGCGTACGTTTTTTGACAATCCCTTACCCGGAGCAAGGGATGCGTTGTCCGCCTCAACCGCTTGACTCCGATTGTCTGCCTCTGCGGCACGCCGCGCTTCATCGGCCTGACGACGTGCTTGATCGGCATCCCTGCGCGCCTGCTCGGCCTCACGCTGGGCTTTCTCTTTACGAGCCAATTCGAGCTTGCGGGCTTCTTGCGCCCGGCGCTCCGCCTCGGCTGCCGCCTGTTGAGCCGCCTTAAGCTGTCCATCTAGATCCGAAATCAAACCGGAAAGGCGCTTTTCGTCCTGCCCTAGCCGAGTCGCTTCAGCCCGCTGGGCTTGCATCTGCCCCTCAATACGCGCAAGAACGGTAGCGCGCTCCTTTTTTTGCGTCTCAAGCGCTTCTTTCTGTTGCGTAGTTTCACCCACCAGCCGCGCTACGTCTTTTTGGCGGGCATCTGCACGCGCTTCAAGTTGCGCCAAGCGCTCAATGTCCTTCTTGAGCGCTGCGACCGTATCAGCACGCGCCTTGGAAACGTAATCCAGGTAAGCCAGATTTCGCCCAAGCTCTTGGGGGTCATCGCCAGAAAGGAGGGCTGACCAGGGGGATAACCCGCTGGAATACTGCCTGCGTAACTGGTCAGACAGTTCGTCTCGCCGGACAGCCAACGCGCGTTGCTGGCGTGTGATTTGGCGTTGTAAATCCTCCAGCTCGCTTTGGGCTTTTTTAAGATCTGTAGCGAGCTCAGCGATACGCCGGGATGTCTGGGAAATAGCGGTTTCAGAGGCCTTTAACGCGTCGGCGGCTTCCTTGCGATCCGCTTCGCGCGCATCGAGCTCCTTTTGAACGGACTGAATACGCCCACGCAAATCATCACGTTGGCGCTGCGCCTGCGTCTGCCGAGCCGCGATGTCTTCGGGCTTCGCAAATACGGAGCCCATGCCCCAAAAGAGGCTAAGGGCTACGCATACGGGGATCGCGACGCGCCGTTTGATCACGCTTTCTTGGCTTTCCCTTGTGCCGCTACAGCAGCCATCGCCGCTTCAATTTCCGCGGGATCGCCCAGGTAGTAGTGGCGGATTGGACGTAAATCCTTGTCCAGCTCATAAACCAAGGGCTGGCCAGTCGGGATGTTCAGGTGGACGATATCGTCGTCGGAGACATTGTCCAAATGCTTAATTAGGGCCCGCAGACTGTTGCCATGGGCCGCAACCAGCACCCGGCGACCCGCGCGAATGGAGGGCGCAATCGTCTCGTCCCAGAATGGCAACACCCGCGCGACAGTGTCTTTCAGACATTCAGTCGCGGGCAGTTGCTCGGGAGTCAATTTGGCATACCGTGGGTCAAACCGGGGATGGCGCTGATCGTCCAAAGCAATCGGGTTGGGCGCAATTGCATAGGCACGGCGCCAAATGAGCACTTGCTCATCACCATACTGGGCGGCCATCTCGGCCTTGTTAAGCCCCTGCAAGTCGCCATAATGGCGCTCATTTAAGCGCCAGTTGTTATGGACCGGCAAATACATTGTGTCCATCGCGTCTAGCGCAATCCAAAGTGTGCGAATCGCTCGTTTGAGCACCGACGTAAAAGCCACGTCAAAAACGTAGCCTTTTTCCTTAAGTAGCTCACCGGCGCGACGGGCCTGGTCGCGGCCTGCCTCGGTCAAATCGATATCGGTCCATCCGGTGAATCGGTTTTCGAGGTTCCATTGGCTTTCGCCGTGACGCATCAAGACTAGTTTATACATGGCAGACACAGGTTAAAGTGTAGTTAAAGCACCATTTTATAATTGTCTTTGTCTTTACAACCAGTCGACCCTTTTTTAGGGGCTAAACAGCCTCTTTTGGACACACCGTGGATTTCTTTTCAGATCAAAACAATATTCTTTTAATCGGTATCGCACTTGGCTCAGGACTTGCGTTGGCCTGGCCAATGATTCAACGTAGCCGCGGTGGTGCGACCGTTAGCAGCACCCAGGCTGTACAAATGATTAACCATCAAGGTGCGGTATTGCTTGATATTCGTTCAATCGAAGCGTTCCATGGTGGGCATATCCCGCAGGCGCGCCATGCTCCGCTCGCGGACGTCGAAAAAAAGGCAGCGAGCCTTGCAAAAGATAAGCCTCTGATCATCGTGTGCGAGATGGGGCGTACCGCTGTTGGCGCAGCCGCTCGTCTGCGCGCGCAAGGCTTCACCGCCGTCAGCATCCTCGACGGTGGCATCAAAGCTTGGTCAACTGCTGGCCTCCCCCTTACGACTAAATAACGGAGTCACAACATGAACAAAGTTGTCATGTACACCACCGGCTACTGCCCCTACTGCTCACGCGCTGAGATGCTCTTGACGCAACGTGGTGTCGCCGAAATTGAAAAGATCCGTATCGATGTCGACACCGAGCAGCGCGCCATCATGATGGAACGTACCGGACGCCGGACAGTTCCACAAATTTATATCGGCGACACCCACGTCGGTGGTTTTGACGATCTGTCCGCACTCGATCGTGACGGAAAATTATTGCCTCTGCTCAACGGGTAAGCCTCCACAACTCACCTAATTTTTTCTCCCCTGACTCTGGATTCTTTATGTCTGACCAAA
This sequence comes from Pseudomonadota bacterium, assembly GCA_041175585.1. Lineage (GTDB taxonomy): Bacteria > Pseudomonadota > Gammaproteobacteria > Burkholderiales > Burkholderiaceae_B > Zwartia. Next base: position 11,416 of record JBEDEU010000026.1, read on the forward strand.
ACGCCCAAGCCGAAAATGCGCCTTCATTCAACATGCAGCGCGTCTATCTCAAGGATCTCTCCCTTGAGATGCCCAACGCTCCAAATATTTTCCTGGAGCAAGACGCACCCGAAGTTGAAGTCGCCATCAACGTAGGTGGCCAAGCGCTCGCAGAGACCGTTTATGAGTCAACCGTGACCGTGACAGTCACCACACGCATCAAAGACAAGGTCTTGTATTTGGTTGAAGCGACACAAGCAGCAATTTTTGAAATTGCGAACATTCCCGCAGAGCAGCTTGATCCAATCATGGGCATCGTCTGCCCCACCATGCTTTACCCCTATCTTCGTGCAAACGTAGCAGACGCAATTACCCGCACATCATTGCCGCCCTTGCATCTGGCTGAAGTCAACTTCCAGGCCCTGTTCGAGCAACGTCTTGCTCAAGCAGCACAAGAGGCAGAAGGCGCAAGCGCGGGTAAAGACTCGGGCTTAATCCTACCTCCCGGCATGACCCGTCAGTAATGCAACAACCGCGCATTCCCCATGTCCGCAGCTAACGCAAAACACGACCATGTTGCAGTGCTCGGTGCAGGCGCCTGGGGAACGGCCCTCGCAAATATTGCGACAGCCCATTGCCACACCGAGCTTTGGGCGCGCAATGGCGAAGTTGCTTATGAGATCCGTAACAAACATACGAATCAGCGGTATCTGCCCGATATAGCACTTCACTCCGCAATGCGGGTCACGAGCGACTTAGACGCTGCACTCGACAACGTCTGCGCTGGACCATCCGCTGGCTTGTTAATCCTTGCCGTTCCGCTTGCGGGCTTGCGAGCCCTATGCGAACAGCTTGCCAAGAAACTTTCGCATCGCACGGACCGGGTCTCCGGCATCATTTGGACGTGCAAAGGACTAGAGGCTCACAGCGGGCAACTACCCTCTGAAATCGCCCAAGAGGCATTAACCGCCAAGCTTAACGTCGCCACGGGTGTTCTTTCCGGCCCCTCCTTTGCGCGCGAAGTCGCACAAGGGCTGCCCGTTGCACTCACAGTTGCGAGCAAGAGCGCCGAGCTGCGCGCGCGCTGTATTGGCGCACTGCACGGTGGGGCTGTTCGGGTATATGCGAGTGACGATGTCACAGGCGTCGAAGTCGGCGGCGCCTTAAAAAACATCATGGCAATCGCCTGCGGCATTGGCGACGGCCTCGGGCTTGGCACCAACGCACGCGCTGCACTCATTACACGAGGTCTCGCAGAAATGACTCGTTTTGGTGAAGCGCTAGGTGCGCGCCCCGCAACGTTTTATGGACTAACAGGGCTGGGCGATCTTGTCCTGACTGCAACTGGCGACCTGTCACGCAATAGACTCGTGGGCCTTGAGATTGGCCGCGGGCGCTCTTTATCTGACATTCTTGCTGGTGGCTTAACTGCTGAAGGCGCGCGTTGCGTGCAAGCCGTGTTGCTACGCGCACGGACACTCAAGGTAGACATGCCCATCACCCAGGCAGTATTTGAAGTTTTGTTCGAAGGCGTCTCGCCAATCGACGCGGTCACGCACTTGCTGGCACGCGAAGCAACGACAGAGTAATTGCCATGCAAACACGGATCACACCACGCGCAAAACCGCGCGCAACAATAAGTACAACGCTGCGGACCGCACTGCGCATCCTCGCGATGGCCTGCGTATGCATCGCAAGCGGTTTTTCAGCGCTCGCGCACGCGCAGCAGTCATGGCCGCTCGAGCGCCCTATTCATCTGATCGTTCCGTTCCCGGCAGGTAGCTCACCCGATCTGCTCGCGCGCCTTCTGGCAACACCTTTGTCCAAAGCGCTCAATCAAAACGTCATCGTCGAAAATAAACCCGGCGCTGGAGGCAATATTGGTACGCGCCTAGTCGCAAAGGCCGCGCCTGATGGCTACACGCTTCTCTATACGATCAACGGACCGCTGGTCACCGCAGCAACGCTTTATAAAAAAACGCTCGGCTACGACCCCTTTAAAGATCTCTCGCCAATCACTCTGGTCGCGACCAGCCCTAACGTACTGGTGGTCAATGCAGCCTTTCCAGCGTCCACACTTTCGGAGTTCGTTGCGCATCTCAAGGCTAATCCTGGCCGCGCAAACTACGGCTCGGTCGGCGCTGGAAGCGCATCACATCTTGCGATGGAGCTCTTTAAGTATCAGGCCGGGATTGACCTGACACACATTCCATATCCAGGCTTTCCGCAAGTCACAACTGCAATTGTTGGACAAGATATCCAGGCCGCATTTATGGTGCCTGCCATTGCGATGACGCAAGTCAAGAGCGGCAAGGCCAAAGCTCTAGGCATAACAAGCCTGACCGAAGTGGGCGCTCTGCCTGGACTCACACCCGTCGCTAGTCAAGGCTTTCCGGGCTTTGAGGCGATTTCCTGGAATGCCATTCTTGCACCCGGCGGCACCCCAGCCGCCATCACCGACCGATTGCAAAAAGAGTTAACAACGATTATTCAAAGTGAAGACATCAAGGCAAAGTTTGCTGCGCAATACTTTACGGCGATTGGCTCATCGTCTGCGGAGCTCACGCGTTTAATGCAGCAAGAAACGTCACGCTGGGATGAGGTCATTGCGCGTTTAAAGCTATCGCTCGATTAATGTCACGCCGATGCGCTCAAGTGGCGCCTGCGTATCCTTGCTGTCGCCAAGCTTCAAACACAAGGACCGCAACGGCATTCGATAGATTCAAACTGCGTTGCGTAGGCAGCATGGGTAGTCGCAGACGCTGCTCTGGTGCAAACAGAGCCATCTGCTGTGCGGACAAGCCCGCCGTTTCACGTCCAAACACAAATACATCGCCAGGCAGATAGGACATTTCGCCTGCATGACGGGTGCCTTTGGTCGTAATTGCAAAAACACGGTCTACAGGCGCACCGATCGCCGCAATGGCCTGTTCCAGGCTATCGTGTTGGGCGATAGGCTGCCAGTCGTGGTAGTCCAGGCCTGCTCGTCGCAGCTTCGCGTCATCAACGTTAAACCCTAAAGGCTTGACCAAATGCAGGCGTGCGCCCGTGTTCGCACACAGCCGAATAACGTTACCTGTGTTTGGTGGGATTTCGGGTTGGACAAGAATCACATGGAACATGGGCGTTATTGTGCCAGAGCGCAACAAACTCGTCAGGCCAGAACATGTGCGGGAGTCTTTGCGCCAACAAGTCCGACAACACCCCGCGCGCCAGCTTGCCGCAACGCGCAGGCAGCGGCCTCAAGCGTACTTCCCGTGGTCGTGACATCGTCGACGACACCGACCCATACATCAGGCAGTCGTATGTCGCACCTGTACAGATCAGAAACACTACGTCTACGCGCGATACGATCCAGTGACTTTTGACTTTCGCCGCTGCGTGTTCGCGTCAGCCACAACCTTCTGAGAGGCAGGCTCGATAGTCGTGACAACTCGACGGCAATTTCG
>JBEDEU010000027.1:0-14643 GCA_041175585.1 Pseudomonadota bacterium
CCGGCATGTCGCTACAGGGCAGACCTGTCGCGGACGTGGCCGCGCAGCATCTGCAGCTTGGCTTGTCTCACGCGTTGGTACTGGCAGCACTGATTTTGTGGTTTACGTTGTTCATGACAAAACGTTTTGTTCGGTCATGGCGTTAACCGACAACGCCTCGCTATTGCTTAGTAAACAACGGTTTTCCATGCTTAATCGTTTGGAGTACCTCGATGTTCTTGATGTCATCCGGGAGTACCTTCAATGGATTGCGATCCAAAATCACTAGATCTGCAAGCATGCCTTTGGCAAGAACGCCTTTTGTCGATTCTTCTTTGTACTGATAGGCAGCGCTTGTAGTGAAGCCTTGCAGTGCTTTGTACACGTTTATACGCTGTTCTTCGCCAAGAGTTTTGCCACTAAAGGTTTTACGGTTGACCGCACCCCAGACGCTGAACATAGGATTCGGGCCTGACGAGGGTGAGTCATTATGAATTCCAATTCTGACGCCTAGTTTATCAGCCGTGTTTAGAGGGCTAACGTTCTTGGCTCTTTCGTCACCGAGTATCTGCAAGTACACGTCCCCGTAGAGCCAGACGTGATTAGCCAAAGAAATGGCCATAATGTTTTTATCTTTGTATTGCTTTAGTTGATCATCCCGCGCAAAGAATGAGTGTGAAATCACAGTTCTCCGGTTTTCAGTTACGCCTGTCTCGTTTATGGCTTTAGTGATTGCCGCTAAAGTCATGTCGATTCCCGCATCACCATTGCTGTAACCAAAGTACTGAATATTTTTTTCATAGGCGAGCTTGGCGTAGTGATCCAACACACTTTGAGAGATTGCGGCGAAGCCGCGCCAATCTTTGCCGAAGCTGCTTAGATTTATATATGGCTTTGTAAAGTAAGCGAAACCTAGTTGTGGGGCGCCGTCAGTTGGGACCATCATGCCCGCGACTTTGAAGCCACGATCATTACTGTCATATGCACCAAATTTAAAATTAGGATTCGTTTTGAGTAGTTCATCAACGACATCAAAATTCGGTAAGGCAATCAAGTCGATTGAAACAACTTTTTTTGCGATCGCTACCCGCATCATATTCATTTCGTCGACCGTCGCTTCGTAGCTCTGAGCGGTTGTGAACCCATTAGCAAGATAGATTTGCTCAGCTTTACGGAAAATGTCGAAGGTCACGTCTTGGGAGTACTTGCCTGCAGCGCGGGCGACGGCATCCATATAGGGTGCGCCAATCAACTCACCCGTAAGTTCTCCTGTCCTGGGATCAGTGGATATAAAGCCGCCGACTGCTTTGGTATCTTTAGTAATGCCCAGCTTCTTCAGTCCCGCGGTATTTACTTGCCCGGCAAGCGTCGAGATATTTTGTAATAAGAGTGGTTGATCTGGGAAAGCCTTGTCTAAGTCTGCTAATGACAGCCCGCCATCTGACAGCATGGCAGCTGAGTAGCCTGAGCTAAGAATCCAACCGTTAAAGGGCCTGCCTTCTGTCAGTAGTTTATTAATTACTTGTGCTTTTGTATTGGGTGGATTTTTCGTAAAGTACCCTAAGTTCACACCGAGAGTGTTTTGTGCGACTAGTGTGAAGTGTCCCCAGCTATCAATAAAGCCAGGCATGAGGGTGGTGCCCTTGAGGTCATGCAAAGTGGGGTTGGAACCAGCAAGGGTGAGGGCTTGACCCTTATCGCCAACAAACACTATTTTGTCGTTTTGCATGACTAGCGCTTCGACATATTGCGGGCTGTCGCCTTGCATTGTAAGAATTTCGCCGTTGAAATATACGGTCGCGGCGTTTGCAACGGTTGCAACAGAAAAGCAAGCTGCCAAGAGGCCAATAATCGTTTGTTTGATATTCATTACGTTCTCAATAAGTTAGGCGATTCAGTTGAAGCATAATAGTTCTATAACCGCAGATAAGTGAAACCATTTTATTTTGGAGTCTTTGCTATGTCGTTACATGGGAATCTATTAAAGACGTGCGCGAGGGCTTCAGTATGTTGAACGAAACACATGATCCTGGCCTGCGGAGTTGGCTGGAAAGCGCTAACGACCCAGCTATTGGGTTTCCGGTTCAGCATTTACCATTTGCTGTGTTTCGCCGCGCTGGTCATCCCGAAGCCTATCGGCCGGGCGTAGCAATAGGCGATCAAATTATTGATCTGGCTCAACTGGCTGCAGCAAAGCCTTTCTCTGGCTTGGCTGCTGAAGCACTCAACACTTGCTCGGGACCCACACTCAATGCGCTGATGGCACTTGGCAATGCGCATTGGACAGAACTGAGGTTGGCCTTATCGCGTGCCGTGCGGGTTGGTAGTAGCATGCAAGCTGAAATAACGCGCGTGTTGGTACCGCAAGCACATGTTGAATACAGCCTACCCGCTCAAATTCGCGACTACACAGATTTTTATATCTCAATTTATCATGCCACCGCAGGGGGCAAGATCTCGCGTCCCGATGCGCCGTTATTGCCTAATTTTAAATGGCTGCCTATCGGTTACCACGGTCGTGCATCGAGTGTGGTGATGTCGGGTCATGAGGTTGTGCGCCCAATTGGCCAGTCTCGTCCTGCGTCTGTGAATGAAACACCAAGTTTCGGCCCGAGTAAGCGGCTTGATTTTGAGCTTGAAATGGGAATGTTTGTTGGACCTGGTAACGCGCAAGGCACGCGTATTTCGATTGACCAGGCCGATGAACATATTTTTGGTCTTTGTATTCTGAATGATTGGTCGGCGCGTGATATTCAGGCATGGGAAGTTGCACCACTAGGTCCCTTCTTGGCCAAAAGCTTTGCCACAACGATCTCGCCATGGATCGTCACACGCGAGGCCCTCGAGCCCTTTCGGTTACCGTTTAGTCGTCCCGCGACGGATCCTCAGCCTTTGCCTTATCTGATGAACGAAGCAACCAGAACCGGTGGCGCGTATGACATCGGTCTTCGGGCATTGATTTCGACAGAGCAATCAAGAGCAGCTAAGCATCCCCCTGCGTTGTTAGCGCATAGCAATTTATGCCATGCATATTGGACCTTATCTCAGCTGATCACTCATCACACCGTGAATGGTTGTAACTTACAACCAGGTGATTTGATCGGTACCGGGACAATGTCAGGCCCTAATCCTGATCAGGCATTGTCCTTTAATGAACTCAGTGCTGGCGCGACACGAGCGGTCAAACTACCTTGGGGACAAGAGCGTAAGTTTTTGGAAGACGGTGACGAAGTGATCTTGCAAGCCGATTGCGTCAAGGAAGGGTATCCGAGATTAAACTTCGGTGAAGCCACTGGAAAGATATTGCCATCCCTATAACGAAAGGATCATTAAAAGCATATGTCGATCAATATTGGATTTTTACTATTCCCGAACCTCACACAGCTCGACTTGACGGGTCCTGCCCAAGTGCTAAGCCGAATCCCCGGAGCCAAGGTCCACTTGATATGGAAATCAATCGAGCCGATATTGACGGATGTTGGTTTTACGATAAACCCCACAACAACGTTTGCTGACTGCCCGCAGCTTGACGTGATCTGTGTGCCAGGGGGCTCTGGTATTAACGAGCAGATGGTAGATCAAGAAACGCTGAATTTCCTGCGTCACCAGAGTAAACACGCAAAATATATTACGTCAGTTTGCAATGGGTCTCTTATCCTTGGGGCGGCAGGCTTGCTTGTCGGCTACAAGAGTGCATGCCATTGGATGTGGAGTAGCTATCTTGAAAGATTTGGTGCGCAAGCTGTTGATGCGCGCGTTGTCAGAGACCGCAATCATTTCTCCGGCGGAGGTGTGACGGCCGGGATTGATTTTGCATTGACACTCGCAGCGGAGATTGCTGGACAGGAGGTCGCACAAAGAATTCAACTTGCTCTTGAATATGATCCGCAGCCTCCGTTTAACTGCGGCACGCCCGCTAAAGCCGGACCTGAGATTGTCGAGAAGGTACTTCTTTTACAAAACGAGCGTATTAAGAGGATTGAACAAAATATTGTTATTGCTGCGCGAACACTTGGATCATGAACTGCTAAATAGGTGTCACCGCGGCTTTAGCGCGAGCCGTGTGCAGTTTTCTGTAGCTATCGATTAGTCGGTGATGTCTGTCGAGCCCTTCAAGCTTTGTGCTGGTCGGAGTGAGTCCGTAGAAGTTCACACTCCCATCCACCGAGCCCAAGACGGCATTCATCCGCTGATCTCCGAACATTCGTCGGAAATTAACGATGTAATCATCAAGGTCAAGCTCGCTATCGAGTATGACCTCTAACACGGCATTGACGGCCTGATAAAACAATCTGCGCTCGATTGTGTTGTCGTTATATTGTAGAAATGCACCCACTAAAGCATGCGCTTCTTCGAACCGTTTTAAGGCAAGTTGAATTAACAGCTTCAACTCTAGAACGGTGAGCTGACCCCAAGGTGTGTTCTCGTCGAATTCAATGCCGATTAAAGTAGCGATGTCGCCATACTCGTCGAGCTCGTTATTCTCTAAACGGTCAAGTAGTGCACTGAGCTTGGCGTCAGTTAGCGTGTTTAGATTCAAAATATCAGTACGGAATAACAAAGCCTTGTTGGTGTTATCCCAGATCAGATCCTCGACTGGATAAATCTCAGAATAGCCCGGCACCAGGATCCGACAAGCAACCGCGCCCAACTGGTCATAAACCGCCATATAGGTCTCTTTCCCCATTGACTGGAGTATGGCGAGTAGCGTTGCAGCTTCCTCTGTATTTGAGCGTTTACCCTGATCAGTGAAATCCCACTCCACAAACGCATAAGCGGATTTTGAACTAAAAAAACGCCAGGACACAATGCCGCTTGAATCAATAAAGTGTTCAACAAAATTATTTGGTTCGGTCACTGCCTCACTTGAAAACGTGGGCGGCGGTAAATCGTTCAAGCCCTCTAGGCTGCGTCCCTGCAGAAGCTCTGTCAGGCTTCTTTCTAATGCGACTCCAAAGCTTGGGTGCGCACCGAAGGAGGCAAAGACACTGCCCGTTCTTGGATTCATCAAGGTTACGCACATCACGGGATATACCCCGCCTAGCGAAGCATCCTTTACCAAAATCGGAAAACCCTGACTCTCTAGCTCACGAATGCTGGCAAGAATGTTGGGATACTTTGCAAGCACCTCCAACGGCACATCAGGCAAAGCAATTTCGTCTTCTAAGATTTCTCGTTTTACCGCGCGTTCAAAAATTTCTGACAGACATTGCACCTGTGCTTCGGCTAACGTGTTGCCAGCACTCATACCGTTGCTGACGTACAGGTTCTCAACCAAGTTAGAAGGAAAGTAAACAGTCTTGCCGTCGGACTGTCGCACATAAGGGAGAGAGCAGATACCCCGCTGTGCATTACCAGAATTCGTATCCACCAAGTGGGAGCTACGCAGTTCCCCGTCGGGATTAAATATTTCTAGGCAATAGTCATCCAGAATCTCTTTTGGCAGCGAATCGGCTTTTCCTGATTTGAACCAGCGCTCATTGGGGTAATGAACAAACTTTTCGTTTGCAATATCTTCGCCCCAAAATGCACCAGCGTAAAAATGGTTATTACTCAGGCGCTCTATATACTCGCCTAACGCTGAGGCCAAAGCGCTTTCTTTGGTTGCTCCTTTCCCATTGGTGAAGCACATTGGCGAGTGTGCATCACGTATATGTAAGGACCACACGTTGGGAATCAGATTGCGCCACGAAGCTATCTCGATCTTGATGCCAAGATTTGCCAATAAAGCTGACATCTTGGCGATGGTTTGTTCCAGCGGTAGATCCTTGCCTTCAATATAGGTATTCGTGTCAGAGGCTGAATCCAAGGTCAGCAATGCCTGTGCATCTGCGTCCAGGTTCTTGACTTCCTCAATTACAAATTCCGGATCGGCCTGCACGACTTTCTTTACTGTGCAGCGCTCGATTGAACGCAAAATGCCCTGGCGATCATGGGCAGAGATGTCTTCTGGTAATTCAACTTGGATTTTAAAAATCTGTTTATACCGATTCTCTGGATCGACAATATTGTTCTGCGACAGGCGGATGTTCTCAGTCGAGATCTTGCGAGTGTCGCAATACAGCTTCACAAAATACGCTGCGCACAAGGCTGAGGAAGCCAGAAAATAGTCGAACGGACCTGGGGCAGAGCCGTCACCCTTATATCGAATGGGTTGATCGGCGACCACAGTGAAGTCGTCGAACTTCGCTTCAAGACGTAGCCTGTCGAGAAAGTTAACCTTGATTTCCATAGAAGCTTTTCCAAAAATACTGCCGAAATACAAGGTAGGACCACCGCTCGGGGTAGTCGTTGAGATAGCTAATCCAAACTCACCAACTTCAGACTACTACATAAAGCGAACTTTTTGAAATGATAGCGGTGGAAACAGATTTTCCGAAGAATCGGTAGGTCAGCAGTGCGAGAAGTAGGATAAGCTGCTGGGCATGAACTCTCAAAAGTCAGTTCATCGTAACGAACCCTCAGATTTAATCCATTAATCTGAGTAGGTCAGGTTAATCCGCCACAAGTGATTTACCTCAAAGGAGATCTACATGATGTCAAAAGGAACGTGTCCCATCGCTCACGGAGCGAACACCGAAGCGGCCAATACCCCAATGGCTTGGTGGCCTAAGTCCCTCAATCTAGACATACTTCACCAGCATGATTCGAAGACAAACCCAATGGGGGAGTCTTTTAATTATCGAAGTGAGTTAAAGAAACTTGATGTGGTCGCACTTAAGGGCGATGTGAAGAAACTACTGACTACCAGTCAAGAGTGGTGGCCGGCAGACTGGGGTCATTATGGTGGTTTGATGATCAGAATGGCGTGGCACTCCGCCGGAAGTTATCGGATTGCTGATGGGCGCGGTGGCGCCGGCACGGGTAATCAGCGGTTTGCGCCCCTCAATTCATGGCCAGATAACGCTAACCTCGATAAAGCGCGTCGACTGTTGTGGCCAATCAAAAAGAAATACGGTAATAAAGTCAGCTGGGCAGACTTAATGATTTTGGCCGGAACGGTCGCTTATGAGTCGATGGGTCTCAAGACATTTGGTTTTTCTTTCGGGCGCGAGGATATCTGGCATCCTGAAAAAGATATTTACTGGGGCTCTGAAAAAGAATGGCTTCAAAAGAGTGGTGGTGAAGGTTCGCGCTATTCCGGTGACCGAGATTTAAGTAACCCCCTAGCGGCAGTCATGATGGGCTTAATCTATGTCAACCCAGAGGGCGTTGATGGGAAACCCGATCCATTGAAAACAGCCCAAGACATGCGTGTCACGTTCGCTCGGATGGCGATGAATGATGAAGAAACGGTTGCTCTGACCGCTGGTGGTCACACGGTTGGCAAGGCGCATGGCAATGGCAGTGCCGCGAACCTTGGGCCGACCCCTGAAGGCGCGCCAATTGAAGAGCAAGGGCTTGGCTGGGTGAATCATCACTCGCGAGGAATCGGTCGCGACACCGTGACGAGTGGCCTCGAGGGCGCTTGGACAACTCACCCTACCCAATGGGACAACGATTACTTCCGTTTGCTACTTAATTACGAATGGACTCTAACTAAGAGCCCTGCTGGAGCATGGCAGTATGAGCCGATCAACATCAAAGACGAGGATAAGCCCGTCGATGTTGAGGATCCATCTATTCGTTTGAAGCCAATGATGACCGACGCTGATATGGCTCTAAAAATGGATCCTGCCTATCGCAAAATTTCAGAGAAGTTTCAAAAGGATCAGGCCTATTTTTCTGATACGTTTGCAAGAGCTTGGTTTAAGTTAACTCATCGCGATATGGGCCCTAAAGCTAGATACTTCGGTCCAGATGTGCCAAAAGAAGAGCTGATTTGGCAAGATCCTATCCCTGTTGGTTCAAAAGACTATCCGGTGGATGCGCTCAGAGCCAAAATTGCAGCAAGTGGTTTGTCGATTGGCGATATGGTCACTACAGCATGGGACAGTGCGCGCACCTACCGAGGATCGGATAAACGCGGTGGTGCCAATGGTGCACGTATTCGACTGGCGCCGCAGAAGGACTGGGTTGGTAACGAACCAGAGCGATTGGCAAGAGTTCTTGGTGTGTATGAAAAGATCGCGACAGCTTCTGCTGTGAGCGTTGCTGACATCATTGTTCTGGGTGGCAGTATCGGTATTGAGCAAGCAGCCAAGGCAGGTGGTTTCGATGTCAGTGTCCCATTCACTTCGGGTCGCGGAGATGCCACGCAGGAGATGACCGACATTGAGTCCTTCGAAGTGCTCGAGCCTCTGGCAGATGGTTACCGCAACTGGTCAAAAGAAAACTACGTTGTCACACCAGAGGAGCTCCTCTTGGACCGCACGCAATTGATGGGCTTAACCGCCCAAGAAATGACGGTTCTTGTAGGTGGCATGCGGACACTTTGCTCAAACTATGGCGGTACTCAGCATGGTGTGTTGACGGAGAGGCCAGGTGTATTGAGTAATGACTTCTTCGTTAACTTGACTGATATGGGTTACGAGTGGAAGCCAACGGGTCGCAATAGCTATGAGATCGTTGAGCGTCAAACCGGAAAAATAAAATGGACTGCCACTCGAGTGGACTTAGTTTTTGGATCAAACTCAATTCTTCGTGCATACGCAGAGGTTTATGCGCAAGACGATAATAAAGAGAAGTTTGTGAAGGACTTTGTTGCCGCTTGGACTAAAGTCATGAACGCAGATCTGTTCGAGTAATTTCGTTTTTGTACTGACCGAAAGGGGGCGGAGTAATGCCCCCTTTTTTTATCAACTACGTAAGTAAGAAAGGGAAGTCCTTTAACCCACTAGCGTATACAGAGACCAACCTAAATTCAGAGCAACCAGTGTGATGAGCGTGATGAATGTGAATTTCATTCCTAAGACACGTTTGCTGAAATCCGGTGGCGGCGTATTAATGCCGACAACGTGAATCAACCGCCCAATGATTAGACTAACTCCGGGAGCTGCAACTAGCCACCAGGGAGCGCCATTGAGCTCAAGGCAGGCAATGAGAATAATGCCAAACGGGACATATTCAGCAAAGTTACCTTGCGCCCGAATTGCGCGTTCTAAGTCATCGAAGCCGCCATCTCCAAGGCCCACTCTATTTTTGCGTCTCAGCGCAATTACAGCAAAAGACAGTTTGATAAAAATAATCGCTAGTAGTGCAGCGATGATTGATGTGACGAGAAGCATGACAGCTAGTTCCTATTTTTTTTGTTATGACTCAAACGAATGGCTACCATGACTAAAAGAGCAGAATAAATAACAACAGTTAGCCCAGCCGCCACGTCATTTGTTGGGTAGAGATTAATAGCCCCAAAATTTGGTCCAAGTACAGGAAGAATGCTTGGATAAATGATGGTAAATAGTAGGCCGGCTAAGATGCCCCCTGCATATCCAAAGATTGCATCTATCTTGCCCTCTGCCAAAGCCATTGTCATAGTCCCTGGGCAATATCCAAGAAGCGCGATCCCTGCGCCAAAGAGGATTCCCCCCGTCACAATGCCCACAAGGTAAAACGGCTTTACCTCAACGATTGCTCCACCAAACAAGTATTCGACGAAAAAAGCGACGCTTGAGACAGCAATTGCGAACAACAAAATTTGAATGACCTCGGTGCTTCTCAATAAGGCTGTAGCAATAATCTTGTCGAAAGTATTTAATCGAACCGCTTGTGCAATTAATGAAAAAACAATCCCGCAAATTAGAGCGACTATCATTTGTCGCTTCTATAGAAAAATTTTGCAGTAACGAGTAACGACGCCAACACACAGAGCGCAAACACTAGGCTACTGGCTGCCAACTCCATCCCTCCAGAAAGAATGTGACCGCTGGTGCAGCCATCGGCGAGTCGAGCGCCCAGAATCAGTACAAAGCCTCCAACAAAAGCCCAAAGGGAGCGTTTGATTATTGAAGGCCCTTTTAACTCCTGCCATAAGTCGGGAACCGCTTGAACCTTGAAGTGCTTGAAAACTCGTCCACCAATCACAGCGCCTATGAAGGCCCCGATTAGGAAAAACAGTTCCCACGACCCTGCTTTTTCAATCTCTTTGAAGTAGGTTGAATTTTGGAGATCAAACATCAGTCCTGCTAAATACGGATAAGAGGTTGATGCGCCAATCGGCCTGTCTGCAACATAAATGTTTGTCACAACCACATTTAAGAGGCCAATAATAGATCCGATCAAAAACGTCTTTTTTAGGTTCATTAGCTAATCTTGATGATGTGTTGTCTGCAAGAACGCTCTTGTCCGTGACTTCTGTATTCGGGATGTCGCGCGACTACGCCCAAAACTCTTTAATTTTTGCCGCTTCGACTTTCGCGCGGTCATAACCCGTACGTAAGGCGCCTGCTATTTGCCGTGGGTCTAAGAGATCAACACCTTGAGGTGTACCCGCAACGATCCATTTAACTTTGGTGCCTGTAGCCTCGACGTCTTTAATATTCTGGGCAATTGGATGCGGAATAGTGGTTAGGATTGCGCCCGTCACCCCGTCCGTCAACGTAATCACCAGCGCTCTCTTAGAGCCTGCCACCAAGTCAACGTGTGCGGGGTTGGAGCAGATTCCCCCGTCCATGACGTAACGCTGTCCCAATAAGGTGGGACCAGCAACGCCTGGTAACGAACTGCTTGCTGCCACGCCGTGCGCGAGTGGGATGTTGTTTTTTCTAGCGGTCTTTTGTCCGACTACAACTCGCTCGCCGGTGTAGCAATCAACACCGGTTGTATACATTCTGTTTGCTGGCCAATCTGTTTTGCTGTCCCCCGTCAAGAATGCCGCTACCTTTTCGATGTGGTCACCGTTTAGTTTGTTGTTGGCGGCTAGTGCGGCGTGACCAATTATCTTGCGTGTCTCTATACTGCCGTCGGTTGCACTCATGTTGACTTGGTCAGCTCTTTGCTGACTGATGTTCGGCTTCGTGACTGGAGCAATCTTGGCAAAGATCTCCGGGAACTTGCCGAAAAATTCAAACTCTGTCCGTAAGCGAGAGAACTCGCCAGAGAGTAACGAGGATCCCATGTATGAGCCCGCGGAGGTCCCGACTACCATTTCTGGAATCTTGGCCATGTCTAGGCCTGCTTCAAGCAGTCCATGAAAAAATCCACAGTACCAGGCGATGTAGTACTCGCCGCCGCCGCCCAGTACCATCGTGCGATCGAGCCCTGTTGCGATCGACGACACCGTGGGCTTCGTAGCGATTGGTATCGCTAAACCATCGTCAGCAAATAGTTTTTGCGATATTTCTTGTACTTTGATTGCCATCTTTGAGTCGGATGCATTAACTTGAGCTTGAGCGGTGGTGGTAACCGCTCCTGACGCTCCCGCAATGGCAACAGCACCAGCGGTAGAGGCCTTTAAAAAATTGCGGCGGGATGGCTGGGTCATATCGGATCCGTTAATGAATAATGACAAGGTGCCTAATTCTAGTTGTGGTTACCGAATAAACTCAAGCCTAAATGAATACAGATAGTTCTCACCGCAATAGAAAGCGAGATTTTATGCATGACATGAACGCAATCATCGACGCTCTTAAACTCGAACCGCATCCGGAAGGTGGCTTTTATCGGGAAATGTATCGATCAGGAGTAAGAATTAGTGATTCAAGCCTCGCCGGTAATAAAAGCGCACATACCAGTATTTATTACCTGCTTTCCGGAAAAGACTTTTCAGCCTGGCATCGAATTAAGTCTGATGAAACTTGGTATTTCCATCTTGGCTGTGATCTGCTTATCTTCTATATCGATAAAAGTAAGATGGTGCGCACCGTGCGAATAGGGATGGAATCCAAGAGCTTTCAGGCTACGATTCCTGCCAATATTTGGTTCGCAGCAAAACCCCTGAACGAAGATGCCTACTGCTTAGTTAGTTGCGCTGTAGCGCCCGGGTTTGAATTTGAGGATTTT
Source organism: Pseudomonadota bacterium (assembly GCA_041175585.1). Lineage (GTDB taxonomy): Bacteria > Pseudomonadota > Gammaproteobacteria > Burkholderiales > Burkholderiaceae_B > Zwartia. Next base: position 11,860 of record JBEDEU010000027.1, read on the forward strand.
GAGATGGGAAAGCGCGATGCTTTGCTAAAAGAGTTTGGAATCACAGCCGAGAACACGCAAATGATTGAAGCACTGACACGGGTCGATTGAGCTCAGCACTAATTCCCCGGTCATCATGAGCTAGACTCGATTCAATAAGTGAGCCTTGCTATATAGGTATAAAGGGGGATTCCGAAAATGATGTTCAAGGGGAAGGTGATTCCTAATGACATCCCCATATATAAGGCGGGATTGACCTCTGGAAGCGCGTGTCTGAGTACCGCTGGCACAGCGATATACGAGGCACTGGCAGCAAGTACCATTAATAAAATCGTGTCGCCAAGCGGCAAGCCTAGTAATTTACATAGACCGAGAGCTATTGCGGCGTGAAGTAACGGAGCCCCAATCGCGTAGAGCCAAGTAATCGGTGGCTTGCCACGCAAACCATCAAAGTTCTTGGCTGCCATCAGCCCCATGTCGAGTAAGAAAAAAGCCAGCATCCCTTTGAACAAATCGATTGAAAATGGCGCCATGAGCTCTTGGCCTGCGTCTCCACTGACCAATCCAACAAGCATCGAACCCAATAAAAGAAGTTGCGCACCATCGGTAAAGGACTCATGAAGGACTTTAGATATGCCTCCCGGTTGCTTTGTCTGCGCGACTGACGTTCTGGCCTTATTTGCCAGCAAGATCGCAAGGATAATTGCGGGCGACTCCATTAAAGCCATCGCAGCAGCCATGTGGCCACCGAACGCAATGTGATAGTGGTCTAGTGCTTGAGTGGCCGTAATAAAAGTTACTGCGCTTACGGAGCCATAAGTGGCAGCAACTGCGGCAGAGTCGTAGTTATTTAGTTTGGTTCTGAGAATCAAATATCCTATGAGAGGAATGATGATTGCCAGGAATATTGCAACGCCAAGAGCTAAGGCAATTTCGAGCGTAAAGCCTGATTGGTGTAGTGCGAACCCACCCTTTAAACCCAAAGCCATTAAGAGGTAGAGCGACAAAAACCTCGCAATGGGCTGAGGTATTTCCAGATTAGACTTTACGGCGCCAGCAAAAGCACCGAATACAAAAAAGAGAATTGCTGGATCTAGGAAATTACTCATATCGGAAATTTAGCGAATTTCCTAGTCAGCGCGTCCATTCGCCCCACACACACTGAGGGCAAAATTTACACAGCAATAGCTTTCTTCTAGCCTTTCGGACAACCGTTTTCTAGGGGCTTTCCATTGATCCGGTCCTTCACCCACTGTAGATACATAGGTGCGGAAACGCCAGGCGTCGTAAAGTGTGTTTGCTCGCCCGGCAGCTGAATTCTGCCTACATTCGCTCCCATTGCGCACATCTGCTTTTGATAAAGCTCGTGCATGATTGGAGGAACTGCGGTGTCTTTTGTGCCCCAATAAATAATGACCGGTGCAACAGGCTTAACAGGCTTCACACTCGCGTCAACAAATGACTTGATCCATGCCAAGGTATTACTAGGCTCAGGCTTCAAAAGAGATTTGTACTGATCACCGTAAGCATAGTTAAAGGAGTCGGCCATGACATGCATGCACTTATTGCTGGCTAATTGATCAACAACCTTTACACCTTCCTCGGTAAGCACATCCGTTAATTTAAGTTCTGGATAGGCTGCCTGAGCACCCCAAAGGCCCATCACATAGTGCGCGAATAAGAATATGTTCGGGACATTAGCTTCCGTAAATCCTTTCATGAGTTTGGCCGCCCCAGCTTCATCGGTTGGGACCTTTGGAAGCATGGCCGCCACATCTTCTGGGGCTAATGCAACAAAACCAAGATATTGAAGGTTGTCAGCGGCAGTGCCGTTCTGAGCGAGGTAGTCTGGCAAACTAGCGGCGGCGATTGTTGCCCCTCCGCCTTGTGACCAACCGTATAAAACAGTCTTTTTGCCTGCGCCGACTTCCGTCATGGAACTTGCTGCGCGTGCAGAGTTAATGACATCTCTGCCATTTGTGCCTGCAACGGCGTATTGATGCTTACCGCCACCGCCAAGGCCTTGGTAGTCCGTTGCAACAACAACGTAACCTTCATTAATAAACTCTTGACCATTCGGAATGCCAAAATCCGTCCAAGAGTTACCGTCCATCAGAAAATACTGATTGAGCGCACGAGTCGGATCGATGACTTGGGATGGGCCGCAGTTTTGAGCCGAACCTGTGGTGCCATGAGCCCAAGCCAAAATAGGCCTGCCCTCTTTTGGAGCTGGACCAACAGGAGCGATCACCAACGCCGTCGCAATTGTTTTGCGCTCACCCACGTCGGAGGAAATGTAAGCAATTTTCCACGCTTGTGCGCCTTTGAGTGACGTCGGAATTTGCTCTTTTTTAATAATCTGGCCGAGTTTGCCTGCCGGAGTCATTTGCATGACTGACTCATAAAAAGGTGCCATCGGAGGCGCGGCGACTGTGCCACCAAAAGCAAAACAAGAAAATGCTAGTACTAAGCACTGCGCAAATGACTTCACGTTTTGTTCCTTTGATGGGTGGCGTATAGAAAAGTTTAACAAATGTAGGCCGTTGGTACTTTAAACTGGCTTTTTATAATCGTCTTTGCATGTGCTTGGGTCTCGTCCTTGCGTGCGCTCATATCGCGGTCTGGCAACCTTTTGGCCTTCTATGCGGATAGACAAATGACTGATAATCGAAAGACCTTGGCTATGTAGGAATTAGAAATGAAAGCATCGTCCGTAGTTCATTTCATCGGTGTGGGGGCAATGGGTGGGCCTATGGCTCAGCGCTTGCTTGCTGGAGGACACACCGTGCGCGTGTTTGACAGTAA
>JBEDEU010000028.1:0-14185 GCA_041175585.1 Pseudomonadota bacterium
ACGGTCACACAACAGGACAGGCTGCACTGAGCCACACAGCGGTGAAGAAAGTGGTCTTCGTTGGCTCACCTGCGACAGGCGGCAAGATTGCAGCTGCGGCTGCAGTGCGCGGAATACCTTGTTTGTTAGAGTTGGGCGGTAAGTCTGCCAATATCGTGTTCGAAGATGCTGACTTAGATCGTGCCTGTATTGGCGCGCAGGCAGCAATCTTCGGTAATGCGGGGCAGAGCTGTGTGGCGGGCTCACGGTTGTTGGTGCAGCGTAGTGTTTACGACAAGTTCGTGAAGATGGTGGCCGATGGCGCTAGCAAGCTACGCGTCGGTGAGCCAACTGCGGCAGAAACTGAAATTGGTCCGATTCAGAACGCCACGCAATTCAAACATGTCATGAATATGATTGAGACGGGCGTACGTGAGGGCGCAGAGGTTGTCAGCGCCTCTGCTGTGACGGGAGCAAACAGCGCTGGTTATTTTGTGCGACCAACCGTTCTTAAAAATGTGACGAACGACATGACCGTTGCACGTACTGAAATTTTTGGCCCCGTCGTGGTGGCGATTCCGTTTGACACCGAGGAAGACGCAATCCGAATCGCAAACGATAGCGATTTTGGTTTGGCGGGTGCTGTCTGGACGAAGGATATCGGACGCGCCTTTCGCGTAGCGGGTCAAGTCAAAGCAGGCACGTTCTGGGTCAATATGTATAAGGTGATTAACGTGGCATCACCTTTTGGTGGGTTTGACGCAAGCGGCTATGGGCGTTCAAGTGGCGTTGAAGCGTTGCATGAGTACACCCAGGTTAAGAGTGTTTGGGTTGAGACCGCTGCGCAACCGAATCAGCCATTTGGGTATGCGCCGTCTCTTGATTAAGACTGGTTTTTGCAACAACACAGGAGTATTGTGTTGTTGCAATGAGGTACGTTATTTTCTAAGCATATAGATCCTAGAACTAAGACAACTTTATACAAATCGGAGTTTGATCATGATGCGTCGTTTACTGTCATTATGTTGTGTCGCGATGTCTGCTTTAGCGAGCGTGCCTTTAACGTCTTTTGCGAATCCGGCTTGGCCGACAGCACCGATTCATATCGTTGTTCCCTTTCCACCTGGCGGCAGTAATGATGTGATCGCTAGGCGCTTAGCTGACCGTCTCGGCAAAGCGTTTGGTCAGACAGTCGTCATTGAAAACAAAGGCGGTGGAGCAGGTACCATCGGTTCGCAAGCAGTAGCGATCTCCAAGCCAGACGGATACACCTTCTTGTTTATTTCAAGCTCAATCTCTACTTCGGCTGCTGTACAAAAAACCCCGTATGACCCACCCAAAGCGTTTATGGGTGTCGCACAGGTAGCGCGTTCGCCGTTTGTGGTCCTGACAAGTAAAGATTTTCCTGCCAAAGACATCAAAGGGTTGATCGCCTACGCAAAGGCGAATCCCAGCAAGATTAACTTCGGCAGTGCGGGCTTGGGAGATAGCACGCAAATGGCGACTGAACTCTTTAATGAAACCTTTGATATCAAAATGACTGCAGTGCCTTACAAGGGCATCTCACCGGCCCAGCTCGATTTGGTAGCGGGGCGCCTTGATATGATCATTACGACTATCGCATCAATAAAGGGTAATGCTGCAGATAGTCTGCCAAAGCTTGCCTTCACTGGCGCGAAACGTGAACCTGACTATCCAAGCATTCCAACCGTGATGGAAGCGACAGGCGTTCAGTTTGACGTAGACGTGTGGTGGGGATTATTTGCGCCCGCCGGTATTCCGCCCATGATCTTACAAAAGATGAATGCGGAAGTGAATAAGATCGTCAAGGAGCCAGAGTTTGCAGAATTCTTAAAGACCGTTGGCGCTTCGCCGGCAACTGGTACGCCTGAGTCTTTTCAGCAACTGATGGTTAAAGATTTAGAGCGTTGGCGTGCGATCGCGAAGCGTGCGGGTGTGCAGTAGCCGAGCTTCGCAACTCAACGATAACTACTCGAATAATGATAGGAGACTCTAAGTGAGTGATCGTGCGCGACAGGCCGACATAGATGCGATTCAGACGGCTTTGCAACAGACCAGTGAACTCTTGCATCAGATCGTCTCTCGCTCTGACATCAAGCAGATTTCTGCTGAAGTTTTACGGCTCAATGAAGCAGTCCGACGCGGTGCCGCAGGTCGCATTCAAAGTGGAGATCATCCGCAAGATTTTGCGATGATGCTTTTGGCTGAGGCAGATGTTACGAATCGGATGAGTTGAGCATCATGCAACTAACGTTAAATCAGCCCTCGGATATTCTGGAAGCTTCAATTAGTGAGGTTGGAGCGCGCTTAAGACGAAAAGAGTTGAGTTCAGAAGAGTTAACTCGGCATGCAATTGATCGTGCTGTACAGACCCAGCCAACGCTGAATGCGTTCATCGATATCTGGGCAGATAGTGCAGTTGCGCAGGCAAAACAGCTCGACCTTGAGGCCGCCTCAGGAAAATGGCGAGGGCCTCTGCATGGCATTCCTCTCGCACACAAAGATTGCTTTGAGCGGCAGGGGCTACCCATGACGGTAGGTTCAAGGGTGACAGGCAAGGATCTTGGTCAAAGAACTGCCTCTGCTTTGCAAAGACTAAGTCAAGCTGGGGCGGTGGATTTGGGGCCGCTCAACATGAATGAAATGGTTGCTGGGCCGACCGGACAGAACCCGCATTTCGGTGACTGTCGTAATAGTTGGGACCCAGACCGCATTTCTGGTGGGTCGTCCAGCGGTTCTGGTGCAGCGGTAGGCGCTGGGGTGGTGTATGGTGCGCTCGCTTCTGATACAGGAGGTTCAACGCGGTTGCCGGCCTCGATGAACGGCCTGTTTGGGTTGAAGGGTACGTATGGGCGTGTTTCGCGTGCGGGCTGCTTTCCTCGAGCATTCTCGTTGGATTGTGTGGGGCCCATCGCTCGCTCAGCTCAAGATTGTGCGATCTTGCTACAGGTTTTAGCCGGCTGGGATCCTCTTGATGCCTCTAGTATCGATGCGCCAGTACCCAACTATATCTCGCTCATCGAGAGCGCGGGTCAGGGAAGTCGTTGGGCGGTCTTGGAAGGTATCGCTGCTTATCATCCAGACATTAGCCGCGCTTTTGAATCGTTCATTGAGGTCACTCAAAATAGATTTGGGCACGTCGATCGCGTTCGCTCTGATCAAATTGCAACCTGTTATGCAATGGCCGATATTTTTTCTAAAGTGGAAGCTGCGACGTTGCATGGTCAATGGATGCGAGAGAGACGTGAACTCTACTCGCAAGCGGTATTTTCCAGGACCGAGCCTGGTCTGCACGTCCCGGCCGTACGCTATCTAGAAGCGCTTCAGATGCGTGCAAAAATACTTCACGAGTTTCTGCATGGCACGATGCGAGACTTAGATATTCTTGTGTGCCCAACCATGCCTATACCGGTTCCAACACATGAGGAAGCTGACGTTGAGACACCGGGACGAGTGTTTGGTGTGGTGACCGCACTTACTCCACTCGTTCGTCCGTTTAATTATCTGGGGCTTCCCTCTCTGACTATCCCTATCGGCGTTGATAGCTTGGGCATGCCCGTTGGCGCTCAGTTAGTCGGTCGACCTTTTGCAGAGGCGCGTTTACTGTCTGTTGCCCATCACTTATCGAAAGATATCGGCTGGGATCGTTTGGCTAATATGCAAAGAGCACAGGAATTAAAGGCAAAAAGATAATGAGTACGCTTTGGGAAAAATTTTTAACTGACGAAGATAGAGCAGTACTTGCGCGCGGTAAGTTCGGTCGCCGAATGGGGTTCGGGAAGAAACCCGCTGTGTTGGTAATCGATGCGCAACGCTATATGGTTGGTTCTGCAGAAGATGAAAAAAGCTGGCCATCGAGCTGTGGTGAGGTGGGCCGTGAATCAATGCGTTACATCGCACAGATTGTTGAGGCTGCCCAGCAAGTGGAAGTTCCTTGTATTTTTACGCGCTTTGAAATTGATCCCTCCGGCTCCGACATGGGAGTCTATCGTCGTAAGAGAGATTTATTGCAGTCCGACAGATGGTGTCTAGCAGGCACGTTGGGTGCAGAACTTTCTCCGCTGCTCGCGCCTACAGAACGAGATCTCGTCTTTGTTAAAAAGAAACCAAGTGGTTTTCACGGAACACCACTTTTAGGTTATCTCATTGACCGTGGCGTTGATACGCTCATCGTTGTCGGCGGTGCAACAAGTAATTGTGTCCGAGCGACCGTTTTTGATTGCGCCTCTTATAACTATCGCGCCATCGTCCCGCAAGAAGCTGTATTTGACCGCATCCCAATTTCACATGCGATTTCGCTCTTTGACATGGACCGTCAGTTCGCGGATGTTTTACCTACTGCTGAGGTGATGGACTATTTATCGGCCTGTCGAGACGGACGATTTGAAGCGAGTAATTCGATCAAATGATGCGAAGTAAACTTTTCGTACCTGCCTCGAGACCTGAACTTTTTACGAAAGCGTTGTCCTCGGCATCTGATGCGATTTCCTTCGATTTGGAGGATGCCGTAGAGGAAGGGCAAAAAGGTTTTGCACGGCAAGCCTTGAGTGATTTATTTAAGACCAATCAGGCGCAAACAACCAAAGCTATTGTCGTCAGAATCAATGCAATGGATACCACCCACTTCGCTGCAGATCTCGAAGCGGTGGTTTCTTCGGCAGTTCAGATTATTAATTTACCAATGGTTGAGTCGGTTTCTGCCGTGCGCGATCTCAGTGCGCGTATCGGCAAACTTGAGACCGAGAGGCACCTGACGCGCCCAATCGGAATACTTGTCAATATCGAGTCACCCCGGGGACTGCGACAGGCGGCCGAGTTGGCCCTTGCTGATCCGCGTGTAGTAGGGTTGCAAATCGGCTTTGGAGACTTGTTTGGGCCCTATGGTGTCGAGTCTGGTGAGCCCTCTGCCACCCAAGTTGTTAGAGTCTTAGTGAAAATGGCAGCGGCTGAAGCAGGTGTAGATGCCTACGATGGCGCCTATGTGGATATCGCTAATCCCGACGGGTTTACTCTTGATGCTCAGGCGGCCTATCGCTTAGGATTTGCAGGTAAGAGTTGTATTCATCCGTCACAGGTAGGCTTGGCGAATGCAGTTTTTCGCCCCTCGGACCATCAAATTCAGCAGGCACTCAGAGTTGTTCAGGTTGCTCAAGACAATCTAGCCAGAGGCGTTGGTGCTTTCGTGGTGGACGGACAGCTCGTTGACGGCCCGCTGATTACACGGGCCGAACGAACTGTCGCTTTAGCGCGTCTTGCCGGATTGATTTGACTGTAAAGAATGACGTTTACGTTGCAGTTGCACCCGTAGACCGCACGACATCACCCCACATCTTAATCTCGGCTGCAACAAACGCTTTGAATTGTTCAGGTGTGCTTGCTTGGATAATCGCTGCTTGTGCCGCAAAGGTCTCCTGCACATCTTTCATCGCGGCAACCTTAGCGCAAGCGGCTGAAAGTTTGTCTACGATTTCTCGTGGAGTCTTTGCTGGTGCAAACAAACCATTCCATGAGGTAATTTCAAAATTAGGAATGCCAGCTTCAGCCATGGTTGGAACGTCTGGCATGAGTGCTAAACGCGTTGGCGAAGCGACTGCTAGTGCTCTTAGCTGACCGGACTGAACGCTCGGAATGGCTGATAGCGCTGTTTTGAAGCCAAAGTCGGTTACCCCGGCAATTGTGTCGGTTAGTGCGGGCGCTGCACCCTTATAAGCAATATGAGTGACGTCAAGTCCGAATCGCTTGTTGAACATTTCGCCTGCGAGATGGGGCGTTGTTCCCACGCCAGAAGAGGCATAGTTCATTTTGCCAGGGCGTTCTTTCGCGAGTTGTATCAGTTCCTGTACGGTTTTGACTGGTAGCTTGGATGACGAGACAAGAAGGGCCGGCGCAGTTGAAATGTTTGAGATGGCTTCAAAGTCTCTAAGTAAGTCATATCCGGGATTTTTATAGAGCGACATATTGATGGCGTTAGCGACGGTACCTAAAAATAATGTGTACCCATCCGCAGGTGATCGTGCCGCGAGTTCAGTACCGATGTTTGAGCCGCCACCAGGTTTGTTCTCAATCACAATGCGCTGACCAATCACATCCATCAGCTTGGCTGATACGATTCGCGCCGTGACATCTGTCGATCCGCCCGGACCAAAAGCGACGATCAATTTAATTGTTTGTGATGGCCATTTAGAGGCAGAACTCTGGGCCAGAGCCGGGACGCTAACGACTGCACCTAGAGCTAGTCCACCTTCGATAAACTTTCTGCGATCCATAGTATCTCCTAGGGTGATTGGGCTTAGATTAGTACTGATCGAACATTCGTTGGATTTCTTTTGAATCAGTTGTCTTAGTCAACGCTAACGCTAACAGAATTCTGGCCTTTTGCGGATTTAAATTATCGGCCCTCAGGAATCCAGCTTGAACTATTTTGCTTGGTCCGAATGTTCGACCAGAACCTGCGCGCGAAGACATGACGACCTTGATACCTGCTGCGACAGCCTCTTTCATTGCAATATTTTCTTCCGGCGATAGCAAGCCGGGAGCAAAGGCCGCTCCAATGATGCCTTTGGCTCCACCTTGAATAAACGCACGCGTCGCCATACCGTCGCTCCCTGCGTAGTGGTAAGTAATCTCCACGCGCGGCAGTGCATCAAGAGTGCGGATGTCAAATTCCGTATCAGGATTATGGCGTCTAAGGGACTTTCGGTAGAACACAACACGATCGCCATCGGCATGGCCCAAGACACCGAAGTCTGGTGATCTAAACGTTTGCAAACGCGCCGTCGATGTTTTGCTTACTTCGCGCGCAGCATGTATCTCGTCGTTCAAGCAGACTAGGACGCCTAATCCACGAGCCTCGGGTGTCGCAGCAATTCGAACGGCGTTAAATATGTTTAAGCCGGCATCGGACGAGAGTGCGCTAGCTGGACGCTGTGCGCCCGTGATTACGACGGGCAGGTCGGTCTTGAGAGTTAAGCTCAACGCATAGGCCGTCTCTTCAATTGTTGCGGTGCCATGTAGGATCACAATGCCTTGTAAATTGGGCGTGCTGACCAGCAGCTGATCAATCATAAGCACTAATTTTTTCCAATGCGGAAAAGATACTGCGGTGGAGGGAAGCGTATCAAACTGAACGGGTATGACGTTAGCAATCGTTTTTGCTTGGGGAAATTTTTCAAGCATTTCTGTTGCGTTTAGCCGTGTCCCTGTTGCGGTGTACTCGTAGAGATCCAGTTCGCCGTTAGCGCTGATTGTGGTCAGAGTCCCGCCGGTACTAATCATTGCGATCGTTGGTTTTGTAGTCATTCTGTTTTGTCTCCGAGAAATGATATTTTTTATACTTTTGGTGGCATGCAAGCAAAGAGTTCTAGTAGTTTGTATTTACTTGTCAGTATGTAAGTCTCAAGATACTATTTCCTCATAATACAAACAAGCACCTAGGAGACGAACGATGGATAAGCTAGAAAAATGGCGTGGCTTTGTTCCGGATCACGAGCTCGAGACGTACCGCAAAGGTGGATTCGCGCAGCGTATTGGCATGGGAGAGCGCGTCGCGTTGCTCAATATCGACACTACGCATATGTTCGTTGATCCAGCCTATTCGATGTGCGGAAGAGATATGGATTCAGTTAAATCTTCCTTGATTCAACTGACGCAGGCTTTCCGTCGACTGGATTTGCCGATTTACTACAGCCGACGCGATGATCGGAGCCATCCGACTTATCGTGGTGCCTGGAACTATAAGTTAGCAGAGCCAGATGCCTTTCAGTACACACTAGATCCTCGTGCTGACGAATGGCCTGAGGAATATGCGCCAAGAGCTGTCGATCGGGTCGTTTTCAAAAATAAGCCTTCTTGTTTTTTCAGCACTCCACTTGAAGCATTTTTACGTTATGACAAAATTGATACGCTGGTGATCTGCGGAATCTCCACCTCTGGCTGCGTCCGCGCTGGTGCGACGGATGCTTTTTCTCATAATTTCCGTGTGATTCTTGTAGATGAGGCTTGTGGTGATCGTAGTCCTCAAGCGCACAAGGCGAACATGTTTGATTTGGATATGAAGTTCGCCGATGTCGAGTCGATGGATTACGTTCTTGCGGAGCTAGATAATAAATTTGGAAAGTAGCGTTTCGGCGAGAAACGCTATGGAAGGCTTTCCAAATTTGGCCTTGGGGCAGTTCGCGTTGCTAGGACTCTTTAGCGGTGTATTTGCTTTCTAGTTCGATGAAAGCGGGGTACTCAAAGAGATTCCACAATCCACGGTGGTCTAGCATCTGATCCGACATGGATTTTGTTGATCCTGTCTTGAGCAGCTCTGTATATAAAGTATTGCCCATCGATGCGAAGACCCGGGTAATGGAGTTTGGATAAATTGCGAGTCCGTACCCAAGGTCTTGAAGCTCTTTCGCTGGAAGCATTGGTGTCCTGCCACCCTCAACTTGATTGGCTAGGGTGGGAGTTTGAATCGCGTCATTTAGTAGACGCATTTCATCCACACTTTCAGGCGATTCTACGAACGCGACGTCGGCTCCGGCTTCTGCATATAGATTAGCGCGCTCGATTGCAGCTTGAATGCCCTCGCTTGAGCGCGCGTCGGTGCGCGCGACAATGACCGTTTGTTCATCATGACGCGTATCGACCGCTGCACAAATGCGACCGACCATTTCTTTAATAGAGACGATTCGTCGACCTGGTTCATGCCCACAACGTTTTGGCCAGTCTTGGTCTTCAATCTGAATCGCGCTTACGCCAGCGCGCTCCATCTCTCTAACGGTACGCATAATATTTAATGGACCGCCATAGCCAGTATCTGCATCGGCGATAAGAGGTAGTACAGTCACATCACAGATGCGTTTTGCTTGGTCAAGAATTTCAGCGAAGGAGAGCAGTGCAATGTCTGGTGCGCCGAGTCTTGTGATGGAGACTCCGGAACCCGTCATGTATAAGGCTTTCGCACCCGCTTGTTCAGCAAGCCTCGCTGTAAGACAGTCGAAAACACCTGGGGCAATCAATATTTCCTTTGATGCCAACATGGCGCGAAGCTTTGCATTTTTATCACCGTGGATGCCTAGCGATAGTGGCATTTTTTTCATGAGATACCTTTTTTACTTGGCCCGGATTAAAGCGTTTCTAAACTAACGGGAAATAATTCGCGATGATCCGCTGCTGGCATAACGTGATATGCAGAAAATCGATACGCTTTTCCCGCCGCAAGTTCTGGTGGAGTGAAGGGGAATGCGAGATTGCCGCCAGTGCATTGGCGTCCATTAAAGCCCTGATGTAGTAGGAACTGTTTGAAGGTCTTTGCGGCTGCAAGCGCTAGGTCTGGAGTTTGCGCAATGACCTCGATGAGAATAAATGATTCTCGTACGGGTGTTGATACATTCCTATTTTGCTGCGGATATACACCGTCGATGCCATACAGCCTCGGGTAGATTTGGTATTCACCTGGTACGAGTGCGCGAGTGGTTGATTCAACGGTGCCAATCAACTCGGGGAGCCGTTGAATCACTTTAGGATCTGCCGTTCCAGCCAGTAAGACAGCTCGATGACCGACAAGCATACTTGCCTCGACCTTGATAGTCGTGTGGGTTGCGTCTTGCCAGGTCGCGCCCGATACGTAGGTGCGTCGATCATCTAGCGCCCGGTAAGTTGCGGTATCCACTTTGAGTGTGCCGTCTGGCTCTGTGAAGCTGACGGGATCCGCTTGTTCATACAAGCTGTGCGCCGCTACGGAAAGAGGTGTGGCACGACGGTCTGTGTTCATGCTCTCTAATTCAAAGCCGTTGGCATCAAGGGTCGCGAGCATTGCATCGCGGCCACCTGGCTCACAGCAAATTGAGGTGCACTCAATAATCTTCGCCATGTGCATGACGTTCGCCATGTTGAAGCCCAACATTTTAGGTATCGAGGCAAAAACGGCTGTGTCACAGGCTCGCCCCGCAATAATCACGTCCGGCTCAAGTGCGAGTGCCTGCTCAAACGGAGCACATCCCATTTGTCCGACGATATGGGTGCTTGCTCTCAAGTCCTCTGCCGAGACGGAGAGATCACCTCCGAGGGGGACTAGCGTATTTGCGTTTAATGCTTGAATTACCCGATCTGCTTTGAGGTCGGCCCGAATGGAAGCAAGGCGAAAATGTAGGTTATGTTCCGCTGCGATTGAGCGAATCATGTCGAGTGTGGCATCGAGGTGCGGCCCAGCACCGGAGGTACCTGCAGTACCTATGATCAGAGGAATATTGAGACGTCGTGCCGCGGTCAGTACATCCGCGAGATCGCCCCTTGTTACTGCAGGGCTTGTGGCCATCTCGCCGGATCCAAGATAGGCTGGACCAGGGTCTACGGAACCCATATCGCAGCCGATGAAATCTGGATTCCGGGCGAGACCTGCAGCAAGTGCTTTGTGCGGTATGCCGTAGCCTAGCTGACCCGATGCGGATAACACACGTAAAGTGCTGGGGCGACGTTTTAGAAGTGCCTGAACTGCGCTCATAGCTCTAATCCAAGAAGAGGGACGTGTTGTTGGGCTCCGTATACATCTCTATCCCCAGGGGAGCCGGACACGATTTTTCGAGGCATGGCGATTTTGATTGCTCGCGCAGCATCGTATGACGTGATAGAGATTTTTTCGGGGGCTGTGTCGTACAGACGTCCAATCGCTTCTGCTGTGAGCGATTTCGATCGAAGGGCTATTTGATAGCTTTCCTCGCTCGGGAACATTAGGTCAAGTGATAGGGTAAGCGGGCCGGCATTTTTACTGCGGATGACGGTGGCGAGGTCCTGAAGTTGAGTCATTTTTCTTGATCTAAGTGGGAGGTGTTACGAGGACTTTCTTTTCGCGGCAGGATTCATTGCTCTGTTGGGCAGTGTTATGTTGTTATAACAGGCTGTCAAGTTAAAACTAAGTTGTCTTGTTCTGCAACAGCTTGCGTAAAGTGAATACTGTAAAAACGCTTAGCAGGACAAGTCCTATCCCAATGGCCGGGCGGACGTATAGCCAAGCGATTGCGATCGTTACCAGAGTAATAGGTAGCGCAAGTAAGAAAGCCACGACTCCCGCGCTAAAGCCAACGATGCTTTGCAAGAAGGGTAATACGGCAGCCAGCATTTCAATTGGACCAAACAACAGCCTCAATCCAAGAAATATGAACAGAAGCCCGAGAATCCGTCCCATCCAGGTAAGGGCGGTCTCTGTTTGACCTTGTTGCGCGAACAAGTTCGCAGCTGAAATTTGACCGGCTTCTAGCAGGGCGATGACGTAACCGCTTTGGTCTTTGTAAGGAGCGAGCGCACCGTTGGACTGCTTGGCGACGATAGAATAGTCTTTGGCAATTGCGGCCTGATACGTGATGCGTAGGTCTCCAATTTCAGGTTGTGAGGGATCCCTGCTTCGATAGAATGCATCTGAAAAACGTTGATAGCCTGCCGGTGGTTTATCGGCATCCAAGGCACTTTCAAATGTATCGATCTTTTCGACGAAAGCTGGGTCGAGAGCGAATGCACCTAGCGTGATCGAGGTTGCATTAAAGGTCTCTGAACGTAGAGGCATCGGCGGGTTTTGGTGACCAGCCGGAATTTTGAATTGTTTGGAGTTCTGTGGAATCGAGACCCAAGCTTGGACGTATTCGTAAACCTTCTCAGTAGTCTGTGATCCGCCGACCAGATTGGTTGTTTTTTCGGTGATCTGCTCAACCCATTGGTACATTGCGACGTCACGCTGCAAGCGGATCGCATTCTTCACGGCGAAATTCATGGCGGGATCAAAAGCCGATTTTGCGGAGCTTAAGGGTCCTGTTAGATACACCAAGCGCTGATCATTTTTTTCATTGATGCTTGATGCGGAGACGGTAACCACAGCACCTAGTCCACGCTCAAGAGCCTTGAATGCTTGTACCGCGCGGTGCTCATTCCAGGATAGTGCGGTGATCGAGAGAGCGATTAGGATGATTCCAACCACGAATCCGATTAGGCTGCCGCCTATTCGACTTAGCCAGCCTGTTTTTATGACTTCAGAGAACTGATCGGGGTTAGGGTTTGCCATGAGATCGCTTATGCGTGAGGCTATTGAATCAGTATTATTCATGCAGTCTAGCGCGGGACGCATAAACGTAGGCTAGTAATCTTGGTGGGACCGTTGTATCGTTTGGGTCAGATTCAAATACTTCAAGGAAATCTTTATGATTCGCTCTGTTCGTCATCTGGCTAAAGCAGCCAAACTATCCGTATTGACGGGCCTGTTTGCTGGTCTATCGCTTGTTGGTCCTTCGGCATTCGCCCAGGCAGACTACCCCAATAAGCCCATCCGTCTGATCGTAGGTTTCGCTCCTGGCGGAGGCTCGGACTTGATCGCGCGCTTGGTGGCCGTAAAGTTGGCACCTGTGCTCGGGCAGCCGGTTATCGTAGAGAACAAGCCTGGTGCTGGCAGTAACTTGGGCGCTGAAATTGCACTCAAATCCCCACCAGATGGATACACGCTGTTCTTGTCGGCAGCAAGCTACACCGTGAACCCCAGTTTTTATAAGCTGCCTTTTGACTCTGGCACTGATATGACGCCAATCGCGCTGCTTGCACGCGGACCGTTCATCATCACGACAAATAAGGACTTCCCAGCTAAGACCTTGAAAGAGTTGGTGGCGCTTGCTAAGGCCAGCCCAGGTAAATACAGCTACGCCACTTCTGGGACCGGCAGTATCACGCAGTTAGCGACCGAGTATTTCAACGAAATTGCTGGCATCAACCTCTTGCATGTTCCGTACAAAGGGACCTCACCCGCTTTGACCGATACAGTTGCTGGCCACACGAATATTGTGTTCGGGACCGTCGCCTCGACGCTACCCCTGGTTAAGTCGAACCAGCTCAAAGCGCTTGCAGTGACCACGCCTAAGCGTCTTGCTGCTTTGCCGGATGTTCCTACTGCAATGGAAGCAGGCTATCCGACGTATGAAGTCACAAACTGGCACGGCATTATTGCTCCTAAGGGCGTACCTGTTGCGATCCAGCAAAAACTCAACAAGGCCATCAATCAAGTCTTACAAGACCCAGAAATGGAAAAAACCTTGACCAGCGATGGCTTGACTGCAGCCGCGTTGACGCCTGAGGAGTTTGGCACATTGCTCAAGAGCGAAATCGCTCGCTGGGGTGCAGTGGCCAAGAGCCGTGGTCTTTCGATCAAGTAAGGGGAATTAACCGCCCAGGTTTCGTCATCATGCTGTTTTTTGTAGAGGTAGCATGATGACGATTTCCAGACCTCCGTCGCTTGAGACATGAGCCGAGAGGAAGCCTTGGTACAAGTCGATAATGCTCTTGCATAGACCGAGATCTTCTTCAAGACATTGGAAGTTAGCGTGATGTAAGCGCAATGAGACGGCAACCAAGGTTCGCTCGCAATGGAGAGTGACTTCGTCGTTCTCTTGAATGCTTTCAAGCGCGGCATGAATCAGTATGTTCAACACTTGCTGTAGCCGCTTTTCGTTAGCCCGCACTATCGATGTACCACAACGTTTCATCGCAATTTGCGCTCCGCGCGCATTGAATTGCGGATAGAAAACCGATAGAGTGCCCGCGAGTAGCTCTGGAAAATCAACGTTATCTAGGTGTTGTGTAGGCAATTCATTATTGTCTTGTGCGATGCTTTTTAGATCAGCGCTGAGCTGCTCTAATTGGGACAGGTCAGAGTAAATGCTGTCTTGTAGTCCTTGTCTAGCTGATTCGCTCTCAGAGTCGTTCTTGATGGCAAGTAGATCAATATTGGCGCGAAGAGCGGCTGTCTTGCGTTCGAGTTCCCTTGCAGAATAGCCCGTCAATTGCCGTTTTACTTTACCAGCCGTCGCTTGCTCGGAGCGGTCGTCTTGCATTGTACGTAGGGCTGTGATGGGCGTTCTGCTCAGGTGATTGATCGAGACAGCGAGAATTGCAATTAAACCTAACGTGACTGCGACGCCTAGTCGAATAGCTTTCTGGTTGTCCTGCTCGAAGATCCAATCCAGCGAGAGCGAATCGTGTACTTGAAGTTGCACGATTAGACCGAGCATCGCCACAAGAGTGAGGCAAGCTAGGACCGTAACAAGCAAGATTTTTTGATTGACTGGGATTTTCAAAATGGGATGACGGCGCTATCAGGTTAGTCTGACCCGATGAATGTAGCGTCCGCTCTAGCTTACGTCAACCAGAATGTACACCTCTACGCATT
>JBEDEU010000029.1:0-14138 GCA_041175585.1 Pseudomonadota bacterium
GGGGACTTGTTTTGCCGTCCTTGCTGTCGGCTCCTGTTTCTGCCGCTAACCACCACCATCTGTGGGTGCCTTCTTTGGCGGGTGCAGCGACCCACGTGCCACTCGTTGTGTGCATAGACTGCCAGGGTGTGAGCGGCAACGCGTGATCGAGTGCAGAAGTGATCATATCGAGCTTGTCGCTCGCCGCCTCAATACCGACAACTTCAATGGTGGCAGGTGTAATTTTGACCTTCGCACGAAGCACAAACATCGACAGGCGTTTAGTCACTGCGGCTGCGATGTCTTTGCGTAAAAGAATCGCGACCGTGGGGGACGAAGTTCCAGAGGTGCTTTCTGGTAGCTGGACGAAGACACCTGTTGCCAATAAACGCCCTTGGGCCGTGCAGTAGCCGGCTAGACATGCGGCTTCCAGCCCCTTGCCGACGAGGTCATTTGTGATCTGCCCCTGAAGAAAGCTAAGTACATCTTCGCCAGTCGCTACGAGGACGCAGGTATCCTCGAGGGGATGTACGGTCAACGCGTCTGCATGAGTCATGCCAAACGAATGAAAAGCTGGGGGAGTGTTCTGAAAGAGTGGATGCATGGCACTTTTAACGGGCAAATCATATGGAAACAAGCAAGAGCATATTAAACTGTCGGACTCATGAATGCGCTAAATAAACTCCTCCTTTATCTGGTTTTGCCGCTTGTATTGCTGCTCGGGGCTGCCGCGGCTACCGGGTATCACTGGGTGACCCGCCCGCTTGTCCTACCCTCAGAAAAGGTCGACTTGCTTGTGCCGCCCGGAGCCACCCCGACTGTCATTGCCAGAGTGATGAATCAGGCGGGCATAAACGTCAATAGCACCGCCTTTGTCTTCTTAGCCAGAGCAACCGAACTCGACAAGAAACTTAAGGCAGGCGGCTATCAAATATCCCGCGGAGACAGCATTCTGCGTGTATTACGGAGGATCGCGCTTGGTGAGGTTACGTCTAGACAAGTGACAATTGTAGAGGGCTGGACACTCAAACAAGTGCGCGCAGCAATTTATTCAAATCCGGATATTAAAAAGACAGATCCCGCTTGGACTGATAAGGAAATTCCAAGATTGATCGAGGGCGGAACAGCACTCAAGTCTTTCCCACCAGAGGGTTTATTATTTCCGGATACGTATATTTTTTCTATCGGCACGCCTGACACTGAAATTCTAGAGCGGGCGGCACGTGCGCAGCAAAAGGTTCTTGATAAGGTGTGGCAGTCGCGCCAAGACGGATTGCCACTTAGGTCTCCCTATGAAGCCTTGATTTTGGGTTCAATTATCGAGAAGGAGACTGGCAAGTCATCCGATCGTGCGCGTATTGCGGGTGTATTCATTAACCGACTCAAGCTCAATATGCCCCTTCAAACGGACCCAACAGTGATCTATGGCTTGGGTGATGCATACACAGGTCGGATTCGGAAAGTGGACCTACAAACCGACACGCCGTGGAACACATACACGCGTAATGGTCTTCCCCCCACGCCAATTGCAAGCGTTGGCTTGGCGTCTTTGCAAGCAGCGGTGCAGCCAGAGAAGCACGATTATTTATATTTCGTCGCGAAAGGTGATGGTACGAGTGCCTTTGCTAAAAGCTTGCCTGAGCACAATCGCAACGTGGCGCAATACATTTTGGGGCGTAAGCCATGAAGGTGAAACGAGGGCTGTTTTTGACCTTGGAAGGTGTGGATGGTGCCGGCAAGAGTACCCACGTGCAATGGCTGGTTGACACGCTTACCTCGTGCGGTGTGAAGGTGCTTTGTACACGCGAACCTGGCGGAACGCCAATTGGCGAGAAGCTGCGAGAGTTACTGCTTCATGAGCCGATGACACTCGAATGCGAGACCTTGCTGATGTTCGCTGCACGTGCTGAACACGTTCGCACGGTCATTGAGCCTGCACTGGCGGCTGGGTCCTGGATCGTATGCGATCGATTTACGGATGCAACCTTCGCCTACCAGGGCGGCGGACGAGAGCTTGGAACGGCGAAAATCGAAACGCTCGAGCGCTGGGTTCACGCCGATTTACAGCCGGACGTCACCTGGCTATTCGATGTGCCTTTGGATGTTGCACGTGAACGGTTGAATCGAACACGGGATAAGGACCGTTTTGAAAACGAAGCCGACGCCTTTTTCTTACGTACGCGACAGGTTTACTTAGACCGTGCGGCTTCGCAGCCGCAGCGCTTTCGGATAATAGACTCGACACAGCCAATCGACGCGATCCGATCCCAGCTTAGCCAACAGCTCGATCAGTTAATGTGCACGGGTCCGGAGCGATGAGCAGTGCCACATTTTTTCCTTGGCAAGCAGAGGTAGCTAAAAATTGGCTTGGCACCCGTGAGCGTTTTGCACATGCTTGGTTAATTCATGGTCTAGCGGGAATTGGAAAGCGTGAGTTTGCTCTAGCTGCCGCCGCTGCACTGCTCTGTGAGAGTCCCGTTGGCGGGTTGGCCTGCGGCAAATGCCTAGCGTGCGGCTGGGTTTCACACGGGAATCATCCAGATCTAAAGCGTATTCGACCTGAGGCACTCGCACTCGAGGAGGGTGCCGACGAGGCAACGGGTGACGACGCGATCGAGATTTCCGGCGATACGCCAGCCTCCAGTGCGGCATCAAAGAGAGCGCCCTCTAAAGACATTCGGGTGGATCAAATTCGTTCGATGGAGTCTTGGTTTAATCATGCGACGCACCGAGGTGGCTGGCGCGTTGCGGTCATTTACCCCGCAGAGGCGCTGACGACCATATCAGGAAATTCCTTGCTTAAAGTGCTTGAGGAGCCACCCGCTGCCACCGTTTTTTTACTTGTCGCGGATGCGCCCGATCGATTACTGCCTACCTTGCTATCACGGTGCAGGAGGCTAGCTTTGCCTACACCCAGCCACGCGGATGCGATGCGCTGGCTAGCGGATCAGGGCATTCAGTCACCAGACCAGTGGCTTGCGGCTGCGGGGGGGGCACCAGTTCAAGCTCGGCGTCTTGCGCAATCTGACGGGCCAGCATGCCCACTTTGGCTTGATGGGTTGCTGCAGTCCCTGCGTGCAGGACGGGCTCTCGATTTGGGCGCGTTAGCCGATGCGGTTTCCAAGACACCGACACCGCAATGGTTAGACGTCATGTCGCGTGTTGCAGTAGATTTAAACCTTGTTTGCCATGGCTTAGCGCCACGTTATTTCCCTGGGATTGGGGAGAACATTGCAGATGTTGTGCGTCATTGCGATGTGAGAAAGCTAAGCGAACTTAGTAAATGGTTGGCTGAGCAATCTCGAATTGCAGGTCACCCTTTGAACGCAAAGCTATTTGCGCAATCTGCGCTGCAGCGTATGGTGACAAGTTGTCAGCCCGTGCGCGCCAGATAGCTGTCCCTTGCCTTTAATCAATACGTGTCGGAAGATTCACTATGTTTGTAGACTCACACTGCCATCTAGATTTTCCGGAATTGGTCGCGCAGTTACCGGATATTCTAAATAAAATGCAAAATAACCGCGTGTCTCATGCATTGTGTGTGAGTGTCAATTTGCCTGACTGGCCTGGTTTAATCGATATCGTGGAGCAGCACACGCCGCTTTGGGCCTCTGTCGGCGTGCATCCAGACTACGAGGACACGGTTGAGCCCGATGTTCAGTTTCTCGTCGAGCAGAGTCGTCACCCAAAGGTTGTTGCGATTGGGGAAACAGGACTGGACTACTTTCGCCTAAAGGGTGATTTGACGTGGCAAAGGGACAGGTTTCGCACCCATATTCGAGCGGCGCGACAGGCTGGATTGCCCTTGATTATCCACACGCGTGCATCCTCTGAAGATACGATTACGCTCATGCGTGAGGAGCAGGCCGCGGAGGCTGGAGGCGTGATGCACTGCTTCACAGAGTCCTGGGAAGTGGCTTGCCAGGCCATGGATATGGGGTTTTACATCTCATTTTCCGGGATAGTGACCTTTAAGAGTGCGAAAGACCTGCAGGAGGTTGCTAAACGGATGCCTCTGGATAGGATTTTGATAGAAACCGACGCGCCATATCTATCACCTGTGCCATATAGGGGTCAGCTCAATGACCCCTCTAAGGTCATTCACGTCGCTGAGATGTTGGCGCAATTACGTGGTGTTTCCCTTTCGACTATTGAAGAGGCATCCACGAACAATTTTTTCAATTTATTCAATAAGTTAAAATCATAAATTAATGTATTTTATTTAAAGTAAATAATCATATACTTTACGTTTAAAGTAATTTATTCATATCCGATAATTTAAATGAAAAATCAACACATAAATAATTATTATTTAAAATCCTTATCCGGTTTTTTTATTGCATTTCTTTTTGCTTGTTTTGGTACGGCCGCTAATGCACAGCCATCTAGTGCGGCGGCTGTAAAAGAATACTGGCTGATGATCAAGAACGATCGTGACGCTGAGATGCGCGAGCTTTTTCGCACAGGATTCAATCCCAATAGAAAAAATGTAGATCAGCAGCCAGCGCTGATCTACGCAGCTCGTGAAGACTCATGGAGGGCTTTTGACCTGCTTATGGCGCACCCTAAGATCGACATTAACCAGGGTAACCAGTACAACGAGACGCCAATCATGTACACGGCATTGCTCGGCGATCTGGCCCGTACGCAAAAGCTTATAGACAAAGGGGCTCGCGTGAGTCAGCCTGGCTGGAACGCGTTGCACTATGCCACCGTTAAAAGTCAGGTTCCTGTTGTCAAGTTGTTATTAACAAAGGGCGCTTCAGTCGATGAGGTGAATCCGGATGGCGATACTGCGTTGATTCTGGCAGTACGGACCGGAAACGTTGAAGTCATACAAGCGCTCATTAACGCGGGGGCTGATCCAACGGCATCAAATTTTAAGGCGAAAGACGCGATTGAAACCGCAAGGGAGAAGGGCAATATTCAGCTCGCTCAAGCGCTTGAGAAAATTGCCAGGGATCGACGCGCCAAGCAGTCTGCACCGCAATAATTGGGTTAGCGCGGCATAAGCTCAGGGCGCAGAATGCCCTGCAGCTCTGAATATGGAACGGTCAGTGTTGGCATACCCAGTGCGTAAGGGCCTATTTCATACGGATCGTACGTAATGGCAATACCTTCCGCCAAAAGTGCGGCATTTTCCGAAAGTCGGAACGGCCACGTTTTGTCATAGGCCTTAGGATCGGCCTTGGCGAGATCGTTCGTTTGTAGCCAACGTGCATGCTGACGTTTAAGCGCGGCTTCGAAGGCGGGCATGTTGTCGGACGGGATCATGGTCTGAAGATTCACAACGATGTCGGACTGGGGTAACCAATTCAAGTATTGCGTCGTTGAAGCAGCGTGTGCACCCCCAGAGTAAATATAGCTATCGAGTTGCACGACGACGATTGTAGGCGTTGCGCGTTTGAGTGTTGCACGTAACAGAATCTCGTCGCGAGGTCGCGCAGTTGCCCAAAAGTAGTCGCTGAGCTGTTTAAGGGTTTCGAAGTTCTTGGCCTGGTTACTCTCGATTTGCGCCATTGATAACAACGACTGCTCAACAAAGGCACTAAACCGCTCATGCTCGGTGAAAATCAGTCTTTCCAGCTTGATCGATGGACACTGTTTGCCAGTACAGCCAGGTTTAGTTTGAGCGATGACTTGTTTTTTCGAGGGCTGAATGCCTTTCGGGGTGTCGACAGTGGCGGGGGCCGAGCGTGTGGTCGCTGGGGGGCGTGTGTTCGCACTTGCTTGAGGTGTTGTGTTGGTCACAACAGGCGCAGCGGGCAAAGCCACTGGAGCGCGCAGCGGCGTTGGTTGCGTTACGCTTTGCGTGGAGACGACTGGCGTCGTTGGAGTCGCAGCAGTTGAGTTTTCGTTGTACTGCGTCCCGATATTTATGGTGGCGCCGGATCCGGTCTGAAAGTTGGTAGGGGAAGGCGCTGGCGTTGTAGTTACTGCCGTATTCACCACATTCCGAGTGCTAGGTATAACGCTGCTACGCTGATTGGGACTCGCCAGCGTAATGTCCCCACCTGAGCCCTGTGAGGCGCAGCCAACAAGTAAAGCCAGAAAGGTTAGGGAAGTAGGTAATAGAAATCGTTGCACGTTCGTATTCCAGTTCATTTCTCAGCGCAAGTATAAGGCACGGATAGTGCCCGCTGAATCTCTTCGCGAAGCGTTAAGGGGCGTGTGGTGGGGGCGTACCGCTCAATCACGTTTTGGTCTCGTCCCACGAGAAATTTGGTGAAATTCCATTTGATTGCATCAGTCCCTAACAGGCCGGTTTTCTCATGCTTGAGCCATGCATAAACTGGACTTGCGTTTGGTCCATTGACCTCAATTTTTGCAAACATTGGAAACGTGATCTTGAACTGAAGATCGCAGAAAGCAGCAATCGCATCATTGTCACCAGGCTCTTGGTGACCAAACTGGTCGCAGGGAAATCCGAGTACAGAAAACCCTTGGTCCTTGAATTCCTGATACAGGGCTTCTAGCTCAGAATACTGTTTTGTGAACCCACATTTCGATGCCACGTTTACGATGAGGAGGACCTGACCGCGATAGAAAGACATCGCTTGTGGTTTGCCATCGATTGTGAGCGCGCTTAAGTGATCAAAGGACATGATTACCTTTACGGTGCAAGAGAGGAGAAGGCTTCGATCGCACGCAACCGGGAACTACGTAAATCTACGCGTTGTTCAGGGTATCCAGCCGCGGATCGAGTAAGGGGAAGTGGGTCGTGTATTTCTTTGGCACTGAGAGTTTCGAGCTCAGGAAGCCAGTGCTTAATAAACGCACCCTTCGGATCAAAGCGTTCCGACTGACTGATTGGATTAAATACTCTGAAGTAGGGGGCAGAATCTGCACCAGTCGATGCGCTCCATTGCCAACCTCCATTGTTTGCGCCGAGCTCTCCGTCAATTAAATGCTGCATAAAGAACGCTTCGCCTCGTCGCCAATCGATCAGCATGTTTTTAGTTAAATACATTGCTACGACCATCCGTAGCCTGTTATGCATCCAACCCGTGTGCAGCAGCTGCCGCATGGCAGCATCAATCAGCGGCACACCGGTCTGGCCTCTTGACCAGGCAGAAAAGTCTTCATCAGAGGTGCGCCACACGACGGCATTTGTTTGAGGCCGCATAGGCTGATGCATCGACAGCTCGGGATAGCCGTGTAGCAGATGCTGGTAGAACTCACGCCACAAAAGCTCATTAATCCAGGTTGTTACCCCAGGGTTTCCAGTTCCGGTCTCACCTTGATTGCATACCATCGCGCGAAGTAAACACTGTCCCGCAGAGATCAAACCCGCAGCGAGGTAGGGTGACAGTGTGCTTGTGCCGGGTACTGCAGGTATGTCGCGATCGCGTTGGTAGTGATAAATGGCTTCGTCCGAAAAGCGGTCTAGGCGCTTGTTTGCCTCTGTTTCGCTAGCAGGCCAGCCAGCCCGGATTGGCTCGGACACGTCCGTGCAGTATGCGAGGGTAGTAGGGATCACATCTGCTGCAATAGACGGCAACTTGCCCTGTTTGGCAGGTGTCGGCGTCAATACATAGGGCCGTGCCTCCAGCGCGTTACGGCATGCGCGTGAAAACGGGGTGAAAACTCTGTAATAACTGTCGCCTCCGGTTTTGATGCTCCCCGGCTCGAAAAGAGTCGTGCCTAGGTGCCCCGTCATACCGATGCCATGGTCCTTGAGCAGTTTGTAACTTGCTCGATCTCGATTGCGCTCGTTTAATCCGTACTCCCGATTGCAATGCACGGAGTCTGCACCGTGCTGTTTTGCAAATTCAAGCAACGCCCCTGGCACATCCTTCCACATGGGAACGACGAGTAATTTCAAAGGAATATTCAGGCTTGCAAGGTCTGCTGACAGGCTTCTGAGCGCACGTAGCCAGAAATCCACCTTGATCGGAGCATCCTGATGTGATGCCCATTGTTGTTCAGAAATGATAAACAGCCCGATGGTCGGGCCGGCAGTAGTTGCCGCATATAAAGCCGGCTGGTCTTGTATCCGAAGGTCGGTTCTAAACCAACAGATTGTTGTCATTTGTTTTGCTCGCGCCAACGCTTAACAGCAGCAAGAGTCGTTGACACGTGTTGATCAGGACTCAGACTTGCATGGGTGAAAAATATTTTCAAATCCGGTGTGACTACATAAGAAATACGACTCGCCATTTCGGATGAAAAAAACATCGTAGCTTGGTAGGCTTTCATCGTTTTGCGATCAAGGTCTGCTGCAACGGCAAACTTGCCGCCACAGGGCCCAAGCGAGAATTTCTTGAGTGTCTCGATGTCATCCCCGGACACACCAATTACTGTTGCGCCTAGTGATTGAAACTCGTCATTCGCCTGCGCAAATAGATTTGCTTCGATGGAGCACCCGCTAGTGAAGGCTTTTGGGTAAAAGTACACCACGACGGGGCCCGTTTTTAGCGCATCGGTTAACTTAAAAGTGAAGGTTTTCCCAGCAAGGGCAGCAGGAGCAGAGAAAGAGGGTGCCGCAGCGCCTGGCTGAAGCTGCGCATGTGATGCAGGTACCAAACAGATACTGGTCAGCAGGGCTGCAATTGACCACAAGTAAGCGTGTTTTTGCTTAAGATCAAATTGAAATAGTTTATTCATCGGTAATTCAGCGTAAAGTTAACAATGCGAATGAAACAAAAGGAAACAAAATGAATCGATATCCTTCACAGGTATTAGGGTCGGTGGTGCGCCTAGTGATCTTCGGTTTTTCCCTGACTTTTGTCACAACTACTAGCTTTGCACAACGAGAGCTACCCCCGATACCCGCCATTGTTTGGCCCGGAACAGCCGATTCAGATCCGGCACGCTGGAGCGAGGAAGACATCACGCCCGAGCAAAAATTCAAAACTGCGCGCGCTGAAGCGCTGGCAGCACATCAGGACGCACAAAATGCTTGCAAAAGCATGCCAATCGAGGATCAGCGAATTTGCCTGGCCCAGGCGCGGGTCGTATTTGAATCGGAAATGAATGATATTCGACAGCGTTTTGGCGATTTTCGTTAATTAAAACGCCCCCGAGCGCCAGCCAAGCTGAACTTTCCAGCACCTAACAAGGAGATACACAGCGCGCCAAGGAGAAAGAAGGCCTGGAGTTCCAAAAACCAGCCGCCAGTTTTGGTGAGCTGAAAGAATTGGTGGCTGTGGGCCAGATAGACAGCGATCACCATGTTAAAGACCAGAACAAGTGCCGCGGGGCGGGTGACCACGCCTAGAATAATCAGCGTCGGGGCGACAATTTCGCCAACATACACCCCATAGGCAATAGCGCTCGGCCATCCGTTCGTCGCAACAAGTGCACTGATTCCATCAATTCCATTGATCAGCTTGTGCAGGCCGTGGGTGAGCATCAATAGACCAACGGTCAGTCGCAATATCAGTTTGCCGGCATCATCGAAACGATTCATTCGTTATCCTCTTTTGGGGGAGTCCCCTCGCTCAGCTGAAGTTGCCTCCGTCAGGGGTACTTAATGCTAACAGAGCAAGCCGCTCGCCAATGCAGATTTCTTTTATTGAGTACTCATATTCCACAGGAGTGTTAAGGATTTCTTTTTTGAGTATTCGGTATGATTAGCCCATAAAAGTCGAACAATAGGAGCACGTAGTGGATACGAATCACGCAGCAACGCAAGAAAGTGAAGAAGCCAAGATGATTGTCGAATTGGTGGCTAAGTTCGTCGATCAGGAACTCATGCCGCTTGAGGCAGGAATCCTTTCACGTGAGATCGCCGGTGGGCACTGTGCTTTGACCAAAGAGGAAGACGCAAGTCTACGCGCGAAGTGTAAAGAACTGGGGCTTTGGGCA
The DNA here is from genome assembly GCA_041175585.1 of Pseudomonadota bacterium. GTDB lineage: Bacteria > Pseudomonadota > Gammaproteobacteria > Burkholderiales > Burkholderiaceae_B > Zwartia. The sequence goes on from JBEDEU010000029.1 coordinate 9,790, forward strand.
CTCGATGCTCCAGAGGAGATGGGAGGTGCAAACCTTCCGGCTGTCACCTTGATGGCCCTCAACGAAGAACTTGGTCGCACTGTTGTGCCATTTACTTTTCCGCCTGATTCACCAAACCTTCATATGCTCATGGCCACTGCTAACGAGCAGCAGAAGAAAAAATACCTTGAGCCCTATGCAAGTGGTGATGCTAAGTCAGCAATTGCGATCTCAGAACCGAATGCAGGTGGAGATCCATCTGGAATGCTGACACGTGCCGTCTTGGACGGTGATGAGTGGGTCATCAATGGTCGCAAGATCTGGGTCAGCCGCGTTCCTGCAGCCGATTTCGTTGTGGTGATGGCGCGCGTCGGCGCGGGTAAGCGCCACGAAGGCATCACCGCTTTTATCGTGGACAAGGGAACGAAAGGGTTTGAGATCTTGCGTGAGATTCCAATGCTTGCCGGACACCGCACTTACGAACTCGCTTTCGAAGACTGCCGAATCCCCAAAGAGAACTTGTTAGGTGAGGTTGGGGCAGGTTTTGCTCCGATGCAATTGCGTTTGGTGATTCGTCGATTGCAGATGGGCGCGTGGTGTATTGGAATGTCTCGACGTGCTCTGGACATGATGTGTACGCACGCAAAACAGCGCGTGACCTTTGGTATGCCACTGAGCGATCGTCAAGCGATTCAATGGTGGATCGCAGATGCTGCGATGAAAATCCATGCCTGTCGTTTGATGGTGCTTGATGCGGCCCGCAAGCAAGATCTCGGACAGGACGTGAAATTCGAAGCGTCTATGATCAAAGTGTACGCAACAGAGATGGCCGCTGAAATTATTGATCATGCCATGCAGACGTTTGGTGCCATGGGTGTTACTAAAGAGATGCCATTGCATTTGATGGCGCAGCGTGTTCGCGTCATGCGCGTCTACGAGGGTCCCTCTGAAGTGCATCGCATGTCGATCGCCAAAAAGATATTGAAAGAGGCTCGCTAGTGCGAAAGAATACGCCGTTAGATGGCATCACTGTCATTGATCTGACTCAGATCTACCAGGGTCCGTACGCTACATTTCTGATGGCCAAAGCGGGGGCAGATGTCATTAAAATTGAGCCTGTCAACGGTGAGCCGTCAAGGATCCGTGCGAAGGTAAGTGGCAGTGCGTCTCTGCCGATGGCGATGCTCAACACAAACAAGCGTGGGATCACGCTTAATTTGAAGACAGAGCGAGGCCGTGCGCTTTTTAAAGAGATGGTTAAGCGCGCTGACATCGTTGTTGAAAATTTCGCGCCCGGCGTGATGGATCGTCTAGGGGTAGGGTGGTCGGTATTACACGAGATCAACCCCAGACTGATTTACGGAACAGGGACGGGGTACGGATTAACAGGGCCAGATCGCGACAATCTCGCGATGGACGTCACGATCCAAGCTTCTTCAGGGATGATGAGTGTCACTGGCATGCCAGATGGTCCTCCGATGCGTGCAGGTGCATCGATCGTTGATTTTTTGAGCGGCGTGCATTTGTACGCTGGCATCATGACCGCACTTTACGAACGAACTCAAACAGGCGAAGGGCGTTTAGTTGAAGTCGCGATGCAAGATACGGCATATCCTACCTTGGCTTCCAACTTAGGGTTCACTTACCGCGGTAGCGGTGCATTACCTCCACGCGTGGGGAACCGTCATGGCGGCTTGGCGCTTGCACCTTATAACGTCTATGAGGCAAAAGATGGCCACATCGCGATTGTATGCGTGACAGAACCGCACTGGCACAAAATGCTTGCTGCTATGAACAGGCAAGACTTGAAGGACGATGCGCGTTTTTCAACTAACAAAGCGCGTGTTGAGAACCTCGCTCAGACGGATGCAGTTGTTCAAGAGTGGGCGAGCTCTGCCACCCGGGACGAGTTGGTTGCGCTGAGCAAAGAACACGGTTTTCCCGCAGCCCCTGTGCGCAACCTGATTGAAGTGATGAACGACCCCCATATGCACGCCAGAGGGATGCTTGAGTGGTTTGAGGATCAAGAGCTTGGACGTGTTGTATTGCCTGGGTCACCGCTTGTCATACACGGTGCTGATCGGATACCCACTGTGTCGAGCCCGAAACTTGGTCAACATAATCAAGAGGTGTACGGTACTTGGTTAGGGCTTTCCGACTCTGACATGACTGCACTGAAAACCGAAGGCACAATTTAATTTTGCAACGCGCACGCGCGCGTCTGGAGACCGACATGACTGCAGTTGCAGTGAAGTATGAACAAGAGGGTGGCATTGTTACGCTCACGCTTAACGAGCCTGATACACGTAACGCGTTGTCGCCAGAAATTAATGACGCATTGGTAGAGTACGCTGCAAAGATCAATAAAGACTACAGCGTTGGTTGTGTCATTTTGACTGGTGCAGGTGAAGGATTCTCATCGGGCGGGAACGTCAAGAAAATGCAAGACCGCAGCACAGCGTCTGTTCAAAAGGCTCCTGTGGATGTGCGCCGCTATTACACAGAAGGAATCCAACGCGTACCTGTTGCTCTTTACAACCTTGAGGCGCCAATCATCGCAGCGGTGAATGGCGCTGCGATCGGAGCTGGCTGTGATCTCGCTACGATGTGCGATATACGTATCGCTGCGCGGAGTGCGAAATTTGGTGAAAGCTTTGCGCGCGTCGGTCTCGTTTCAGGTGACGGTGGTGCTTGGTTTTTGCCTCGCGCAGTCGGACTCTCCAAAGCATTTGAAATGACGTTTACTGGTGACTTTATCGATGGAGAAGAGGCCGCTCGCATCGGCCTCGTTTCAAAAGTCGTCGATGATGCAGCGTTAATGGATGAAGCACGAGCTATGGCGGCACGCATCGCTTCGCATCCTGTACATGCGATTCGGGCGAGTAAAAAATTAGTGCGTGACTCTCAACATGTAAGCCTACCCGTTTCACTCGATATGGCATCTGCATATCAGGCACTTGTGCAGACGACGTTCGATCATCGTGAAGCGATTACCGCATTCGCAGAGAAGCGTAAGCCAAAGTTTGAAAATCGCTAGAAAAGTAGGGCGCTTTGATCCTAGGAATAGTCGGTATCATAGGTACACACTAGCAACCGAAGGTACGAAATGAAACTAACTTTCCTAGGTGCCGCAGGAACGGTCACAGGCTCAAAGACGCTAATCAGCACAGCGAATACGCAGGTGCTGATCGACTGCGGCTTGTTTCAGGGTTTCAAAAATCTACGCGTGCTCAATCGCACTGAGATGCCGTTTGACGCTGCAAAGTTAGGCGCCGTGGTGCTATCGCATGCGCACTTAGACCATTCTGGTGCCTTACCAATACTAATGAAACAAGGGTTTCACGGTGCCATATATGCAACGCCATCAACCATAGACCTATGCCATGGTCTATTGCTGGATAGCGCAAAGCTTCAGGAAGAAGAAGCGGACTTCGCAAACCGTCACCACACAACGGTGCACGCACCGGCGTTGCCGCTATACACAGTCGCCGAGGCAAAAAAGACATTACGTTTATTCAAACCATTAGAGTTTGACCGAAAGTTAGAGGTCGCACCTGGTGTGCAGGTGCGTTTGCGACCAGCAGGCCATATCTTAGGTGCGAGCTCGGTTGAAGTAACCGCCGAAGGTAAAACCGTTTTATTTTCTGGTGATCTAGGGCGTTCTAATGACAGGATTATGCGGGCGCCAGCTGCGATCGAGCAGGCTGACTATGTTGTTGTCGAATCAACCTACGGCGATCGTGTGCACGAAACAGTCGAACCCGAAGCGCAACTAGCGGACGCGGTGAATCGCTGCGCAGTACGTGGCGGGATTGTGGTGATACCTGCATTCGCTGTTGGACGCGCCCAAGAACTTTTGTTAGCGTTGCACAGGCTCAAGCAACGCAATGCCATTCCAAACTTACCAATCTATTTGAACAGCCCAATGGCTATTGATATGACGGAGATCTATCAACGCCATTGCGATGAACATCGTTTAGAGGCTAAAGAGTGTAAAGCGCTGGGTTCAGTGGCAAAGATGGTCCGCACACCCCAGGAGTCCAAAGCGCTGGACGCCATCCGGTATCCGTCAGTGATTATTTCGGCGAGCGGGATGGCGACTGGAGGCCGGGTTCTACATCACATCAAAACCTTGGCGCCGGACCATCGCAATATGATTTTGTTTGCTGGATTTCAAGCGGCCGGGACTCGGGGAGCCAGAATGCTTGCCGGAGAACGAACCGTCCGTATTTATGGCGAAGATATCCCGATCAACGCTGAAGTTATCTCGATTACCGGGATGTCGGCGCACGCGGACTCCAACGAGATTCTGGCTTGGGTGCAGACGGCGAAGGTTCCGCCGCGTGGCGTATTCTTGAATCATGGGGAAC
>JBEDEU010000030.1:0-14014 GCA_041175585.1 Pseudomonadota bacterium
CGCTGATGGACCTAACCAGATTAGCAGGGACAACGGCAAGCGTCGCATCGTGATCTCCGCCAACGCTTCGGGTCGCCCGCTCTCGGAGGTCGTGGCCGACATCCGCAAGGTCACGGCGGAGTCTCGACTGCCAGAGGGCTACTTCATCACCCTTGGGGGGCAATTCCAGGCGCAAGAAGAAGCATCGCGCCTTATCTCCTTGCTCTCCGTGGTCTCTGTGGTGTTGATGTTTGTGGTGCTCTACAGCCGCTACAAGTCCACTGTCCTGTCGGCACTGATCATGGTGAATATCCCCCTCGCGCTCGTGGGTGCCGTGTTGGGACTGTGGCTGTCAGGTCAGCCCTTGTCGGTAGCAGCCCTGATTGGCTTCATCACCCTGGCAGGTATTTCAGTGCGCAACGGGATTTTGAAGGTGAGCCACTACATCAACCTCATGCGCTTTGAGGGAGAGTCCTTCAACACGCAGATGATTCTGCGCGGATCACTCGAGCGTTTGAGTCCCGTTTTGATGACTGCATTGGTGACTGCTTTTGCGCTGGCACCTTTGCTCTTTGAGGCTGAGCGCCCGGGCACTGAGATCTTGCATCCGGTGGCTGTAGTGATCTTCTCTGGCCTGATCAGTTCCACGTTGCTCGACACATTTCTGACGCCTGCGATGTTTTGGCTCTTTGGTCGCAAGCCGGCCGAGGCGCTTTTGCAAGACAAAGACGCCGAAGCGTTCTGACATCTAGTTTTCTACCTCAAACCTAAAAAGGAAATCTCATGAAATTCCGTACATTCCTAATTACCTCGTCGCTGCTGCTGAGCGGACTCGCTTGGGCTGGCCCCAATGATGCCGATCACAAACCCATGCACGGAGGAGTTCTGACGACGGTCAAGGACATTGATTACGAACTGGTGGCCAACCCCACGACGCTGCGTCTTTATGTTCGAGACCACGGCAAGGCAGTCGATGTGTCCAAAGCCTCAGCCAAATTGACGCTGCTGACCGGTGCTGAAAAGCAAGAAGTTGATCTCAAGCCTAGCGATGACAAACTGCAGGCCGCCGGGGCTTTCAAAGTCGGTCCTGGCACAAAGATCATTGCTGTCATATCAGCCGGAGGTAGGCAGTCAACGGCAAGATTCGTATTGAAATAATATGCGCGCCTTATAAGGGCGGAACGTCGTGTACGGAACGATTGGTCGTTGACTAGCGCTAATCTGGTGACCGCTATGGGTCGTTAGAAGGCCTTCGATAGTTGATTGAACATGCCTGAACGGCAGCCACAGTCTTGCAAGTGAGATCGTTGAAACGCCCTTGACTGCCATGTAAGCGGTTAGGTTTTTTTTTAATCCCTAGATAAGGCTTTACATAGCGACATGCCATTGGCGCTTTCAGTGGCAGACACCATGATCTTTGTATTAATGAAAAGCCGCTCTTCCTCAAATTTCTCGATGTCCTTGATCCGGTACATTACTTTTCCGCCAATCTTGAGATAGATGGGGCCGACGCCCTCTGTTCTATACCGTTCGATGGTGTGAACCGATTTGTTCCATCTGTCGGCAAGATCCGACTGAGTTAAGTGCTTTACAGGGTTGTGCATGGGATCCTCCTTTGCTGGGAGCATTCACGCAAGTATTCGGCAATAAGTCCAGTAATTTTGGGTTTAATTTAATCTCTGCAGCCAGGATGCCCTGATCTTTCAACAGATAAACTGTTTGGTTTGCACTGTATAAGCAACGACTGGCACCCTGGTATCCCTCATCAAGATTAACTGTCCGCCCCAGATGTAGCGACTGGAAAACGACTAGCTACAGTAAGCGTAAAAATTTCAAATCTAAGCTGGAGTGTCAAAGGTGAGCTTTAAAGCTCACCTCTGCTGCTTGGCTCCAGAATCCGCTGTAGCTGACAGGCGCTAACTTGGAACAGAGGTCGCTGCATCTTCTTTTTTTCAAGGGACTATGCGACTCCAATCCTTGAACTCAAAGTCTTTTGAATACTGCCAACCCTGATTCCAATACTCGTTGATAAATTTTGTGGTCTCTTGGTTTCCTGAATAAATATAACCAAATTCAACAAGTCCGGGGTCAATCAATATTTTGTATGCATTGTGAGAGCCACAGTAAAAAGCTTGGTCATCAAAGATATATACCTTTGCGTGATTCGCAGGCTCTATCTTATTGCCGTTATCGTTCCATTTCCAGCTTTCCGCCTTGGGGTCGCTTGGCTGTTTTGGATAAATACGAATTGGCGCTATGTGCAAACAGTTGCTGAGAAGATCAATAAGGGCTTCTCGTGACATATGCTGTAATTTACTGATAGCCTTAACAAAGGCGGCGGCAGTTTTCTCAATACTTTCCCCAGAGTAGATATCTTTATTTGACGTGGTACCACCGTGTTCAGACATGATGATGCTAATCTGAACCTTTTGGAGAATTTTTTGGCATAGAGCTATTACAAACTCTTCGTCTAGGACTCCTCCCCACTGATCCACCCATCCAAGGAGTAGTAAGTCGGATATGAGATTCGCACATTCCAACCCCAAAGATTTTAGCGTTCTGACTTGGATCGTATTTCTTTGGATCTGACTCCAATAAAGCCATTCGTGCAACAGCTAGTACCTGAGTACTTCCGACGGGTACTGGCTTGTCAGGATTAAGATTTTGGATATACCCTTTTTCAAAAGTGCCTTCATACGACTTAAATGCATAAAATTTCCAGGGCTTTCCTGTCGTCAACACAGTCCACATTCTATTTAGGAAGGCTTGAGCAGTTCCGACAGCCGGTCCACTCAGCTGCATTGACAAATCGTGTACAGGTGCAACTTGCGTATAGTCGCTGGACCACATATTGTGGCCACCGCAGATTGAAGCCTTACCATCAGCAACAATAAGCTACGAGGAAGCGAAATACTCTTCAATTTTTTCGCTTGCGCCAAGCCCAAATAAAATCTCACAGGCTTCATATATCCCCGCAGATGCACGGATGTCCTCAATAGAGGTGACCATTGCTATTTTGGAGCGTCGACGAAGGAAGTCCTCCAGTTTGACGATCATTTCTCGATCTGCGGTTACTGTTAGTTCACATCGTCTGTACTCTGTTCCCTCAATCAGCACTTCCGCTTGCCAAGGGTCTTGTTTAATTTTGTCGAGCATTAGAAACGCCTGTTCACCGTAACGTCGCCAAAGACGAGTGCTGAGTGCTTCATTGAATTTGGATTTCCCGTAGTTGTCGAGTCCCATCTCAGAAGCCAAATGAAAATATTTGGCGCGACTTTCTTTTGTCGGTTCTCCGTACCACTTTCTAACGGAATCAGGAACCGAGATACCAACGCCTCGAACAGCGCTGCAAATTTCATTGCCAACGTTTATGCAGTCTGTAAGTTTTCCTCCGAACACCGTCAAGTGCTGGTCAGCCTTGTTGATATCAATAACATGCTTACGAGACAGTTGTAAAAAGTCCGCCCCACTCAACTCATTGTCGCTTTGTTCAACCGCTAGAGGTCTGACGCCGCAGCGCATTGATATCACGTCGTGACGGCGAAGAGGACGGTCTAAAGCTAACTTGCTGTTAATGTTTTCCAGAATGAACGCTACGTCCGCATCCTCAACGCCAACTTGCGGATGCTTGACCAATGTATCCGTGGTGCCTATACATGTGCGATCACCCATTGGAATTATGAAGAACAGACGCCCATCGGAGCCAAAGAATGCCAAAACTCGACCGCTGGTCGTCAAGCGTCTAACAATCAAGTGAACTCCCTTTGAGAAAATGTGGTGATATCGGGTTTTTTGGCTGATCAGTCGGTTGTAATCATCCGCGAATGGGCCAGCCGCATTGATAAGAACCTTTGCTGAGGAGGTAAATATTCGACCACTAACTGCATCGCGTAGGTCAATTACCCAATTTCCATTTTCTCGTTTGGCGCCCTGTGACTCGACATAATTGGCTGCAATGCAACCCAGATCAAGGGCTGTTCTAACAAAATTAAACGAAAAACGTGAGTCGTTATCGTATAGGTAGGCATCTGAATATTCGATACCGCCCAAACAATCATTGGTTTGGATGATCGGTTCTGTAGCCTTGATCTCGCGACGCCCAAAAAGCCTTGGAATCAAAGTTTGCCCGTTGCCAATAATCCAGTACAGCCAGGCACCAAGCCAAACCGTGAACAAAGATTTACGGAAACCTCTTGGCAGAGTCGTCAAAAAACGTATTTCACGCACTGATGATGGATAAGAATTCATCAGTAGATTGCGACTGCGGCAAAGGTCTCGAACCAAGGCGAATTCGAATGCCTCCATGTATTTAATTCCACCCCATGCGAGATTGGAGGAATTCATGCTCGTTGAACTTGCAAAGTCCCCGCGATCCACAAGTGCGACCTTCAATCCGCGGCCAGAAAGCGCTGCAGCCGCCACGGAACCGTTAATTCCTCCGCCAACGATAAAAACGTCAAATGACTCGGTCGAAAGTGAGTCTAAATTAGCTTTTCTTAATTCCATGGCGTATTTCGAGTTATCTGGCGTATCGACTACCCGGCAATACGCCAACTAACGCTGGCAAGCGATAAGCGAATGAACAGATGAGCGAGATGATGCATTTCAAATCATTGCCTCGGTCGATATAGATAAAGTGGATTTAGATCCATAGTGTGTGCCGTCGCCAAAGGCGAGCAGCTTGGGTGTCCGCTTTTTGAGGGCAGTGGAGAAGAGCAAGCAACACGAGACGCATCAGGTTCAATCAATCAACTGGCCGTCGGCCTCATGAAATGGATAGGGTCCTTCGAATCTTTCGCTATATGCGGTGTGGCTGACCATACGACCATGAGGAGGTAGCGCATGGATTCCAAATCCTGGCGGCTCAAACATCCAGGCGGAGGCTGCCTTAGGTGATAGGTCCAAACAAACTTGATGCGCGGGGGAAGGAACTGTCACGGCCAATGTTGCTCCAAACCGCACCTGGATCGGTCGGTGAAGGTGGCCGCAGATGACACGCTCAATGTTTGGGTGCTTAGTGAGCAGAGCCTCTAGCTCGCTTGCACCGGTGCGCAGGCCGATATCGTCCATGTGACCGATCAGCGTGCTGAATGGCGGGTGATGCATTGCAACCACGACCGGTTTATCGCTGTGTTTTTCGAGCTCGCTGGAAAGCCATTCCAGGCGTTCTGAGCACAGCTCACCGAAACTGGCTTGGAATACAACGGTATCCAAAGCAATCAGTTGCAGCCTGCCGATCGGAACGCTATATTGAATAAAGCCATAAGTGCCCAAGTACTCGTACTCTGGAAAGCTGGCGCGCATCTGCTCTCGGTCATCGTGATTGCCAGGAAGCAGATAGATGGGCATTGTCAGCGGCTCTAGAATTTCACGCAAATGCTCATACTCAGAGGCACGGCCAAAATCGGTCAAATCTCCGGTGATAACTACCGCATCGGGTCTTTGCGGCAAGCGCTTAATTGCATCGACGGTCTGTCTTAGGTAAGGAGCTGTGTCGATGCGGCCGTAAGCTAGCCGACCCGGCTCGCGGATATGCGTATCTGAGAGTTGCAAAAGAAGAGTGCTAGACATGGTGCAATTCATTCGACTAGAGTTTGTGGGCAGGGGATGAGGCGGCCTGGTTTAATGCGAATGCCCACTTGCTCACCAGCCCGAGCTGAGTGATCACGATCCACGTCTGCGGACAACTCGGGCTGATCTGTTAGAGCCAGCGTCAGTTGCACTCGTTCCCCAAGGAAACTTCGTCGAATCACGTTGGCTACTCCCCAGCCGGACTGAGGCTGTCCCACTTCTATATCTTCAGGGCGCACAAGTAATTCGGCGTACATTGACCACTCCGTTGGACAGGTGTGGTTATGCCCACCGAATGAGAGGACATGACTTGCGAGTGCCGCTTCGTCACGCTGTAGTCGATTGACGCGGCCCAGGAAGCTTGCAACAAAGGGGTGGCTAGGGTTGCGATAGAGTGTCTCACCGTCACCCACTTGTACGATTCGACCCGACTGCATCACTGCCAACCGATCCGCAATAGCTAAGGCCTCCTGCTGATCGTGTGTGACATGGATTGCTGTGATATTTAGGCGTCTAAGCAACTCAGCAAGTTCGTCTCGAAGAGTCTCCTTGAGCTTGGCGTCAAGCGCGGTCAGTGGCTCGTCAAGCAGCAATACTCGTGGACGGGCTGCAACTGCGCGTGCTAGCGCAACGCGCTGGCGTTGTCCACCAGAGAGTTCTGCTGGCCGTCGAGTCTCAAGCCCATTGAGCCTGACCAGATCGATTAGTTCCCCGACTACCTTCCTGCGCTCCGACTCTGAAACGCCTCGGATCTTTAGACCGTAGCCGATGTTTGCTGCCACGCTCATTTGAGGAAACAGCGCGTAATGCTGAAACACCATCCCAATGCCACGTTGCTCAACTGGTACGTTTGTGACGTCGTCACTGCCGAAAAGAATGCGCGCGCCTGCATCTGGCGTTTCCAACCCGGCGACGATTCGCAGCAGTGTTGTTTTGCCGCAGCCAGAAGGGCCTAGCAATGCAAGTACTTCACCCGGCTCGATGTCAAGATCGGTCGGCAATAGACCGCGAGTGCCGTCGGGGTATGTCTTTGCACACTGGCGGATGGTGATTGGGGTGCGTTCAAGTTGCATACCGTTTTTCCGTAAGAGACGCCGCAAGTTGTAGCAACCACAGCAGAGGGAGGACGACGACCAGGAACACCAGTGTGTAAGCCGAGCCAATTTCTATGCGCATAGATGCGTAGCTATCTGCCAGTCCGACGGGTAATGTGCGCGTCAGTGGGGTATGAAGCATCCAGGTAAGGTTAAATTCGCCAATTGAGAGAGTAAAGACCATCAGTGCGCCGCTGATGATGGCAGGCAGCACTGCAGGCACCAGCACGCCCATAAAGCGTTGCCCAAAGGATGCACCCAAGGTGGAAGCCGCTTCCTCCAAGGCAATCAGTTCGCGCCGACGAAATGCAGCACCCACGGTTCGCACCATAAAAGGAAGGGTGAAGACCATATGACCCATTAGCACGAAGGCGAAACTTTGGCGAAAGCTTCGCAATTGGCCATAGGCCAAAATCAAAGCGAGCGCAGTGGCTAAGCCTGGCACCGCAACGGGCAACGTCATTAGTTCTTCGAACCAATCCGTCCAGCGCTGGCGCGAGCGAGCCAGTGCGTAGGCACAGGGCACGCCTATGAGGATGTTGCCAACAACTGCAGCTGTGGCGATCAGGATAGAGGCCAAAACAGTAGAGCCATAGTTTTCCCAAACCTCGATGAGCCAGCGCAGAGTTAAGCCACTGCGCCAGCCGATACTGTAGTTCTGCATCAATCCGGCAGTGACTGACAAAAGCACTGGGCCGATCATGAAGACCGCGACCAGAAGCGTCAGTGCTAGCAAGATGGGAGTTCTTCTCGTGTGGGATGCGATCATATTGCTCAAACTCCAAGAGCAGACTTACCACCAAGGCGTCGTGCTACAGCCAAGGCTGCCCAAGTCAACAGGCCCAGTGTGATGGAAAGCGAAGCCGCCAGCGCGAAATTGGCGTAGTTGGTGAACTCGTTGTAGATCGTGATTGGTATCACCTCAAACTTACTTGCCAATGTAAACGCAGTGCCGAAGGCGCCCATGGCAGTAGCAAAAACGATGGCGCCGCAAGCTAAGGATGTCGGCGCAAGTTCGGGCAACCAAACATCGCGGATGATGTGCCAGCGCGATGCACCAAGTGAGCGCGCTGCTTCTTCCAACGCGCGGTCCATCGCTTCGGCGGCGGCAGCGTAAGAGGCTATGGCGCGCGGCAGGGAGAAATAGAGGTATGCCAGAAAAAGCCCCACTAGACCATATGCGAAGGTCCAGCGACCAAGGCCAAGAGAGTCAGTAAGAGTAGCGATCGTGCCCTGGCGGCCGCCTAGCAGAATAATGAAAAATCCGACGATTACTCCTGGAAAGGAAAGGGGTAGCGTGAGCAAAGAGATCAGCATTCGCCTACCGAGAAAACGGCTGCGGGCAAGAAAGATACCTACTGCAGCGCCAAGGATAAGAGTTAACGCTGTCACAGCCAGCGACAGCAAAAGTGTGTTCATAAGACTGGTGAGGTATTTAGTCTCAGTCAATACGACGAAATAAGTTTGCCAACCTTTGTCGGCTGGCAAAGCAATCAGGCGCACCATGGGCAGGAGCCAGAACGCGGCGAAGAAGGCAACGGCCGGTGCAATACACACAAGCCACCACTTAGCCTTCGCCGCGTCAGCATTGCCCACGGAGGAGCTCACAGACGCGACGTAGCTCACGTTATTGGACTTCCTTGAGATAGCGATCAGAGAAGGCTTTCTGCACCTCTGCCATCTTTCCGTAATCTACGGTGCGCGCACGCGAGTACTCGCTAGCAGGCAGGAATCTGGCCTGGACATCTTTGGGAATTGCGTTTGCGCGGACGGGGCGCAAGTAGGCATTGGCCCAGATTGCTTGACCTTCGTCAGATAAAACGAAATCGAGCACCTTGCGACCATTGGCTGCATTAGGGCCTTTGTTCACCAAACTCATCACATAAGGAACTACCACAGTGCCCTCACCGGGGATCACAAATTCGACGTTAGCTTTATCCTTGTACTTAGCGCGATAGGCATTGAAGTCGTAATCGAGCAAGATCGCGATTTCGCCAGACAAAACGCGCGCATAAGCGGTCTGCTTGGGAACGATAGGTTCGTTCTTCATCAGGGCCTTGAAGTAATCAAGGCCAGGACCGAAGTTGTCCATCGAGCCACCGCGTGCGTGGTTCACAGCTACTGCGCCAACATACCCGACAAATGCCGAGGCCGGGTCCAGATAGCCCACCAAGCCTTTATATTCGGGCTTGAGCAGGTCGGCCCAGGTGCGGGGGATGGGCTTTCCCTTGAGAGCGTCGACGTTAACCATGAAGCCAAGAGTGCCCGAGTGGATGGTGAACCAGTTTCCATCGGGATCCTTCAAACCGTTGGGGATGTCGTTCCAGGCGGCTGGTTTGTAGGGGGTTACAACGCCTTCCTTGCGGGCTTGAATACCGAAAGTTACACCCAGATAAGTTACGTCAGCAACCGGGCTGGCCTTTTCGGCAACGAGTTGGGCAAGTGACTGGCCAGAGTTTTTGTTGTCAGGAGGGACAGTGATACCTGTTTGGGCCTTGATTGCACGCAGTTGCGTGCCCCAGTCAGCCCATTCGGGAGGGCAGTTGTAACAGATTGCCGTTTGGGCCATAGCGGCTGAAGCGGCAAAGCCAACGGCCAGCAAGACCGCTCGAGCTAGAGATTTCAAAGGTTTCGACATAAGTACTCCATTTCAAGTTAAATGGTCCCTGAGTCAGGACCGGGATGGATGGCCCGCCGGGGCTCGTCCGCACGATTCGCCAGCCCGGAAATCATGGGCCAGCATCACACTCTCACGTGGCGTCGGGCGCTTACCCTGCTCGATCGCCCGAACCAGCCACTGGACGCCCAGGCGACCGGCCTCGTTGTTAGGTTGAACGATGGTGCTTAGCATCGGCATGGTGTCCAAGCCGAGCGCTATGCCATCAAAACCGACGACGCTAATGTCCCTAGGCACGCTCAGACCTGCCAGTTGTGCGGCGCGCAGACAACGCAGTGCAAGCAGATCGTTTGAGCAGACCAGTGCAGTAGGTCGGTCCGGCCCTTGCAGGTGGGTCACAACATGCTCCGTAGCCGACTCCATAAAAGGCACCTCAAGCAACGAGGGCATGACTATCCCAACGCGTTCTAAGCCTTGTAAGAAGCCCTTGTATCGCTGTTGCGCCCGATCGGATGCGGCAAGTTGTCCGCTGACCATCGTCAATCGCCGGTGCCCCAAGTCAACTAGACGTGAGACCATCTCAGCGACTGCCGACTCGCTGTCGCCGCTGATGCAGGGGTGCTTTGAGTGCCTGTTGTAAAGCAATACGTATGGTGTGCGTGCGTTCTTTATGTTGCGCAGCGCTAGCGAGGTTTCTGGATTGGAAACCACGAGCAGTAGGCCATCGACATTGGCGGCTTGCTGAAGGGCGACGCAACGTGTTTCGAGTGCTGCATCGTAGTGGGTGGTCATTGGGAGAATCGAGTAACCGGTGGCATGAGCGGCTTCAGCTACGCCCTCCAGGCACTCAGCGAATACCGGATTTGTCAGCGTGGGCAACACGACACCCAAAACTCTACTGCGTCTTGTACGCAAAGTACGTGCGCTGGCATTGGGAACATACCCAAGCGTCTCCGCTAGTTCGAGCACTCGCTCTCTGGTGGCAACATTGACCTGCTCCGGCAGGTTGAAGGAGCGTGAAACTGTAGCCACGGATACACCGATTCTGCGAGCAACTTCTTGAATGTTCATTTGGGGTTAAAGCTGTAATCGATTACAGTTTAACGAAGGTTTGTTAAAAATTCATGACAAATCAGAAAGTAGGGATCTGCAGCTGCGTAGCTCATACAAACTGACCAATGCGCAAGGTTTATTCAAGTCAAGAATCAAGATGAACAAGTCTTGCGTGGACAGAGGGGATAAATTAAAAGTAAAAGTAAGCTAGTGCGCAATATTGGCTAGTGAAGTTGCTAGAAATTCATTAAGCTGTTCAAGTCGAGTGCTTTGATTTCTGCATTTTCAGTCGCCTAAAATCACAATCCATTCCGAGATCACAAACACAGCAACTCCCACTGCTCATCCCCTTGGGAATTGGGGTTATTGCCAGCAATTCATTCACACCAATCGGCGCTATTAGAACCCGTTATTTGGTGGCATTACGTGCGGCAGACCAAGGTCAAATTGATGGGCTAATTGAATTTGCCCGCAGTTAAATTAGGCTTAATTTCTTGGCATCAGACCAAAGAGCCAACTTGATCATCATCGGCTTTTATGGTCATGTACTCGAGACGCCACTGAGTGAGCAGTCTTGCCTTGCTTACCGATAGATCATCCTCGGAAATGGACATGCATTGTTTCAGGGCAATTCCATTCCATTTTCCGAAGACTTGGTCGAAATGCTTTTCTTCGAAGAGTTTCGTCACTTTCATCTCGATCTTTTCAACATCGTCTGCGGCTTGCTCTGGATCGTCACCTGGAGGATAGGCGAGAACGATGTTCAACTCGTAGGGGCTTCCATCACAGCGATTGATTTCCTTGCCAGCATCTACCTCAAAATAGACAGCTGATAGCAGATTGCCAACTGGCTCAATGATCTTGGCCAAGCGTTTGTCGACCTTGGATTGAGACATGCGATTTACAAAGAGATCCGGGAATGCTGCACGGTTGTAGCGAACTCCTAACCAAGAGCGTAGTGCAGACAACGATTTTCCAGATATTGAATAGGCGGTATCGGGCGTGAACTTCGCGAGAATCTGTTTGGAAATCGTCCGCTTGGCCGTGGCGACCAATTCCAGGACTGCTCCAGAACCGTGATGCAGGGCATCAACATGAAGCGTGCGTGGCGCTTTCGCCCAGGAATAGTTACCATCACCTTTCTGCACTCGACGTCCAATGATGACTTCGACATCAGGCTCAATTTGCAATGCGTCATTGGCTAGGTCGCAGTCGTGGCTGATAACGACCACACACGTTAAGTCGGGCGATTCTGGATGTGCAAGTCCGAGTGCTAGATTGGCTTCAGGCGTGAGTAGATGTCCCTGACGCCACGGTGTATCTCTGGTCCAGATTTCGGTCATACCTGCCATTCCACTCAGGCATTTTCATTAAAGGCAGGACGGCCCAAGTCTGCAACTTCGGGACTCGGAGACGATCTGTTACCCAGCAAAGCATCAAGTTTCTCTCGAGCAGATGCTCCACGCTTCTCGATCCGGATGAGTCTTTCAGCTGTTACCTCTCCATTGGCGCCTTGCCCAATGAGCTCAATGAATGACTTGCCATTTGCAACGGAACGATCAAGCGACAATGCGGTTGGTTTGAAACCAGTGTTGGTGAACACCCGAGCAGCAGCTGCCAACTGTAATAGTTTGCCTTGATGCTGCTCTTTTGGGATTTCGCCATTGAGCCAGTTATAGAGCGTCTGGCGTGACACACCGAACACGGCTGGCAAATGGGACATGGTCCGACCGAAACCAGCTTTGACGTCTCTCATGAGATCAATATAGGGAGCGTAGATTTCTCGTGTGTTCGCTGGCTCAACTTTCAGAATCGCGAAGGGGCTATAACCTTGACGTGACATGATGAATTGAACGCCTTCAACACCACCAGTGCCGCCCCCGCCAAAACAGGGTAGAGGTCGACCTTCAGCAACAGTTGCTTGGCTGTGGATTGCCGGAACAGATCGATAGTTAGGGTAAGCATTGAAATCAGCA
The DNA here is from genome assembly GCA_041175585.1 of Pseudomonadota bacterium. Lineage (GTDB taxonomy): Bacteria > Pseudomonadota > Gammaproteobacteria > Burkholderiales > Burkholderiaceae_B > Zwartia. Next base: position 12,291 of record JBEDEU010000030.1, read on the forward strand.
ACGTTAACAGCGAGTCCGAGCATGATCACTTGTCCCAAGTAGTGAATGCGTGAGGCGTTGCCGTTGCCCTAAATGCAGCCCCGATTACCTTATGAATAGCGTCAAGGTGTTCTGCAACCGCCTCTATCGAAAACACTTCACGACCCTCCACAAATCCATCGTTATCGAGTATGGCGCAGTTTCCGATGTGGGACGTAAATCTGTCTGAAATCCGCATGTCCCCTAGCTGTATATCTGGAGGGAACGCAAGTGGCCCCTCTTGAATAGCGACACGGCTAAGTAATTTGATGTTGCCGATCTCGTTCATTGCCTCGGTAAAAGCATAGAGAGATCGTCCGCCAAGCCGCGAATTCATACCTTGAACCTGATCAACAAGATATTGTTCGATCGTTTCTCCCGCTTGTGGCATCACCCGGTCCAGATAGCGAAGACCTACTCGCTCAGTGAATGCCAACTTGACTGCATCATTTACGATGTTCAGTCCGTCTAAGAAGCAGTTAGAGAAGGCTTCGAAATGGCCGTAATTGGTTGACTGAAGCGTAAGACTCTGACCATCTAGGATGAATGTGTGTGTTTTTTCAACGTTGCCAAGTTGGAACCTATCCTGCTTTACAGGCATTGGGGCTGGAGTTTGTCCATCCTGGGCGGTGATTTGGATCGAGATTATGTTCTGACGTTCGTAGTCGGGGTAGCCAGCCTGACGGAAGCTTTCTTGAATGCTAGGCAAGAAGTCACCTAGCTTCAAAATAGGGTTGAACCGCACTTGTGCCAGAGTTAGATACACAGGCGGATTCTTAAGAGGAGTTCCCATTTTTTGAGTACCTTGTAATTTCCGTTTGGCTAGTTTACACTACGGTTTACAAATCGGTAAACCCCTTTCATCCAGGGGTGCTTCAGCAACCTTCAACCAAGGAGTAGCGATGACCAAGAACACCAAGCAGACGTCTTCGCAGATCGGACGACTCGCCTCGGAAACGTTGCAAAGCAGCAGCTCGTCTCAAGTGGCCAAGAGCTTGGCTGCCTCAGCTCTGTCACAGCGCAGTGGGGACAGGCAAACGGGCGCCAGAATGGAAGACACTGCGGCGCGAGTGCTTGCCAGCGATCACTATGCCAAAGACACGAGGGCGTTGGCAGCATCGGTCTTATCCCAAGCAAATAAGCAACGCTGAAACCTTCGGGTCAAGATCGTGACGTATCTGACCGGAGCTTGAATTTCTTCGTGAACCACTTGATGGGGAGGCAGTCATGGACAGTCAAGTAGTAGCAGCGTTAATCGCCGTTCTTGGAACATTGGGCGGAGCATTCGTGACATCTTGGGTGCAGCGTGACTCGAAAAAAATCACATCACTTCAAAGAAGGGTGGACCGCTACAGAGCCGAAATACGTGCACGTCAAGCTGAGGAAGATGTTGCTGCAGAGTGGCTGGCAGAGCTCGGTGCGGCCACCACACCACGCGCTGCTAAGACACTCCTCCGTGAGAAGACAGAGCAGCAAAAAGGTCTTCGTCCCGGAGTTGGTCCTGCTGAAGTTCGGGGTGAATGATGGCCACTGAAAAACTTCCCTTTTGGATTACGCTGAGACATCTGGTCAAATTTATCGAGTGAAAAATTAATTCAAAAATTGAATTTGTAAGTTGCGCACTGCATACGAAACTACCGCTAACCAGATAGCAAGCTCCGTTGGTGTGGACTTGAACCAAGGTCCACACTGCACCACCATATGCG
>JBEDEU010000031.1:0-13770 GCA_041175585.1 Pseudomonadota bacterium
CATAAATGCAGCGCGCTCTGGTCCAAAAATAGCATCCCTGTAGGACGCACCATACAAATAAACGAAATCCGTCATGAACGTTAGTTCGTAGCCCAGCTTTTTGACTCGCTCTAGCTGGTCTTGACGAATCATGGTCGCGTGCTCAACGCGCATCACACCCATCGCAGGGTTTGCGCCGTACACCGCCTCAAGTGCATTGATATATTCATCAATCGCAGCATCACCTTGGCAATGCGCCATCATCGTCCAATCAGCAGCCTTAGCCTTTTTGCAGATATCAATCATCTGATCTTGGGTATAGCTCTTCGTGCCTTTTTTATCCGTGCCTAGATAGGGTTGCGTTTGCGCGGCCGATTCAGCTTGGTTAGAGCCATCAGACCAACACTTCATTCCGAAAAGAGAAAAACGGCTATTCGGCAGAATCCGCGCCCGATGCGATGGTCCAAGTGATGCGTATTTTTTACTCTCCTCGACTGCGTCTGAGCTAAAACTTGCACTCATCCGGATCGGCAAGTGGTTGGAAAGCTTTGCAAGCGCTTCCACCCATTGCGGCTTGACTGTTCCTGGCTCGTGTAATGTGGTCAACCCCGAGGCCGAAGCTTGTTTCGCATATTGCACAACAGCTTTCTCGAGAAGCTCCGGTGACGGTTTAGGAACAGCCAGATCGAGAATCTTCATCAAAGCGGGCTCGTTATAAATCAGTCCATTCAACTGACCATCGCGATCACGTCCAAAGTATCCTCCCCCAGGGATCATGCCAATGTTTTGGGGGATGTTAGCTTTAGAAAAAGCCAACGCATTCGCAGCCCCGACGTGACCATTGACGTAAAAAAGGAATATCGGATGACTCGCCGAAATATTGCTTAATTCAGCCATCGACCAATCTCCTCCTTGCAGGAGATTGTCATAAGACCCGAACGCAAGCCATTGACCCGCAGGCGTCTTAGCTGCGGTTGCTTTCATGAAAGCTGCGACTTGAGCCTTCGTCTTGTACTTTGAAAAGCCTACATTGATTAGCAACTGATCAAACAAGCTACTGAGCACCACATGGTTGTGTGGATCAATAAAGCCCGGAAAAGCAGTCCTTCCTTCGAGGTTGACGACGGTCGGCTTATTTTTAGCAACGCTCATGACCTGATCGAGCGAGCCAGTCGCCAAAATTTTCCCATTGCGTACCGCCATGGCCTCAGCTTTATTCGACTGACCTGACATCGTATAAATTGAACCGTTACGAAATACAGTGTCGGGACGGTCTATGTCCTGTGCACTTAGACTGGCATGGAACGCCGATGTAATCGAACCCGCGCCGGTAAACAGCATGAGCCGTCGACGTTTATCTGAAAACTTTGCAGTCAAATGTTCGGAAAACTCAGACTTTCTACACCACATACACATGACTAACATCCCCGAGTAAATCTAGGCCGACACTCTGTTCGCTTAATTCAAACCAAAAATTAATTTAATCGCAATCACCATACCAGAGACTGCAATACTGCAAATCATCAATCCAAAAACGCGCGTAATAACTTGAATACCCATCAGACCGATAAAACGGACGATCAATCTGGCTGCCATAAATGAAACTAGGTGCACAGACAAGCATAGCGCCAACACGAATGTCGTTTGGAACTGCTCCGAAACAATACGTGCGTGATTGTCTGTCAACATCACAACAGTCAAAATTGCACCTGCGCCCGCAATCGCAGGCATCGCGAGTGGGTATACCGCCCGCTCCAGAATAGACGCATTCGAAGGCAGCTTAGCAATTTCCTCGTGCATTCTGCCCGTCACCATGCTGAGTCCAAGCGTAAATAGAATGAAGGAACCCGCCAGCTGAAATGACGGTGTAGGAATATTTAAAACTCTCAGGAACTCGTACCCCAGGAATATAAACACCACCAGAATTCCAAAGGCAATAGAAAGTGCCGCTACCGCCACTTTCAAACAATCTTTCCACTTCAACCCAGCAGTCACAGCCAAAAAGACTGGGACAGTCGCAATCGGATCCAGAATGACCAGCAGCGTAAAGAACTCGTAGGCCAAATCGGAAGGGAACATGTTCGACGGACGCTCTGGTGATAGTTATGCGCAAAATAAAAAAGCCACGGAGACCGTGGCTTTTTACCAAACATACTGATAGCTTGTATACCTTGCTGTGTGGCGACCTGCAACAAAGACAGCTCAACCAGGCACTTGGTGGGTCGGGGGAGACTCGAACTCCCGACCAACGGATTAAAAGTCCGCTGCTCTAACCAACTGAGCTACCGACCCCAAGCCCTACATTATGACTTTTTCATTATTGGCTGTCAAACCGAGGTCTAGCCAGCAAAAATTGCCTCAAACTTAGAACCTAAGGCGAGTAGTCGACAGTCTTTATTTGCGGCGCCGACAAGCTGCACACCCAGAGGCATATTTGCATCGCCGTAACCGAAAGGCAGCGTCAAGCAAGGTACGCCAAGTGTTGTCCAAACTCGGTTAAAGGTCGACAAGCCTGTCCCGGTTGATTTAAGCGGCGCCTGACCTGGCGCACCAAGCGTCAAGACGGCATCAACACCCACCATCGCCTTCGCAAACAATTCTTTGCATTTCTCAACATGCGCAAGTTCTTCTTTGAACTGCGCATCGGTAATCTGCAGGCCGCTTTCTATGAGTTTGACTGTAGAGGCACCCAAGTCTGCTGCCTGAGTGCGATAAACCGTCTCGTAAGAACGTGCAGCGTCGTACGCCATAATCTGGCGGTTTGACCGACCAAGAGCCAGGAAATCGTTTGCGGGCAATTGGATGTCGACGATTTCCGCCCCAGCCGCAGCGAGCACGTCCCGCGCACGCTCAAGTGCACGCACTGCATCCTGATCCGCTTCATGTACTTCTGGTGATGGATACCAAGCGATGCGCGGTTTGACTGGAGCTTGAACCGCCGCACACTTTTCAATCAGCACAGAGGACAGCAAGGAGATGTCCGCCATCGAACGCGCCATCAGCCCAATTGTGTCCATCGTGACTGACAAAGGACCGACGCCTTCAAGTGAAACTTTTCCGTGTGTTGGCTTAAAGCCAACTATGCCGCAGTACGCGGCTGGACGAATCGTTGAGCCGCCCGTTTGCGAACCCAGCGCCATCGTCACCATATTGTCTGCCACGGCTGCGGCAGAACCACTAGACGAACCACCCGGTGTTCGGTCTGGGCAATGCGGATTGGTTGTAGGGCCCGCGTGCTGGTGCGCAAACTCAGTCGTTACCGTCTTGCCCATGATCAGCGCGCCAGCAGCACGTAGCTTTGCGACCGCATAGGCATCTCGCTCGGGTTGATGGTTGGCAAAGGCTGCCGAGCCATAAGTCGTCGGCATGTCATGCGTATCAAAGATGTCTTTTATGCCAATGGTAATTCCTGCCAAGGGCAGCGCAGACGTATCTGCTGGCAAGGCAGCGAGTTGATCACGCACCTGCTTCGGGTCGTGCCACGACCAGGCGTGCACGAGTGGCTCGCGCGAAGCGATCCGAGCAAGTTGCTCTTCTAAAATTTGCGATCGATTTAGTGCTGCCACTTATCGAGCCCGCGAGATACGAACCTCAGCACCGCGGCGCTTGACTTCCAAACCCTCAGAGGGAAGGATGCGCAAGCCCTCAAGGCCTTTGATGTAGCTTGAGCCCTGCATCTGCATGACGCGAATCTTATTACGCATCACCACAGGGTTATGGACAGGCATGCCAAACATCCAGACCTCGTCCAGGATGCGTGCCGAATTAAATTCACCGGTGTGATTGGCAGTTGGCCCCAGGCAGAGCATGTGTCCTTCGCGACCAAACACAGGCAATGCGTCCAACTCACAGGAGACAGTCCAGGTCGTACCGCCCTCGTAGCGCCAGCCTGTATTGAGATCCCACCAAGCATCGCCTTTAGGCAAATAAACTTGAATCTCCTTGCCTGGCTTCATCGCAGGAGCCACCAGTACGGCTGGGCCGAGCATGTATTGCGTATCCCAGCGCTGAGCCTCGGCATCCCCTGGGAACGAGAGCGCCATGGAGCGCTGCACTGGCAAGCCGGTACGAGCGGCATCTTCAATCGCACCAAGTACGTAAGGAATCAGGCGATAGCGCCATTGCAACCAAGACTGCACATGCGCGCGCGTTGTCTCGTCAAATGCGGTAGGCAATAAATCTGGATGGGCTTGAAAAGCCAAATTGGCAGAAAACACCGCCATACCCAACCAACGCAGGTATAGCTCAGGCGTCATCTCGTCGGTTGGCATTGCCGCGTTACCGAGCGCATGCATTTGCACTGGCACACCGCTTGCGCCAATGGACAAGGAGGTGCGTAACGTGTGTTGCAAACCACCCCAAGTATTGGGCACGCGAGGCGCACTTTGCCATAACAGGCGCTGGGCTCCAGCAAACAAATCTGAGCTGAACACGACGCCTTCGGGCGGCACTTTATGACCTGCCGCTGCATCGAACAGCGCTCGACGCGCCAACGCCGGATAAAGGGAACGCAATACTGCCCCACTCTCACCGCCGCGTGCCACCACATGATCTGGTATGTCGAACTGCACATCACAGGCCGTTGCGCCAACACCCTCTTCGGCGAGGTGACGATGGCGTTCAGACCACGTCTTCATCGCGTCGCGATGGGTTAAGTCGAGGAGGCCGAAGGGCTTGCCACCAGTCGCAGCTACACCCTCGAAGACATGCGCATCGCCGCTTTCGCCGACTAGCAACCAGCCCCGGTCTTCAAGCTCAGCAAAAATTGGGGACTCAGCAAGCGCTGCAGGAATTGTATGCATACACAAATGTGTCGCATGCTTACCAAATTGACTCAACAACTGCTTTGGGCTGGGAAAGCGTTCGGCATCCCATTCAGGCAAAAGCTTCGAGTCCTGATAGGTCCAAGCGGACGGTGGGAGCAACAACACGCCATCGACCGCAAGGCTGAGTCGACGGAACTCCGCGATGAGTTCAGCAGTTTGTGAAGCGTTGTGGCTCGTATGTTGCTCAACCCAAACGCCCATAGACCACAAAACGGGCTGACCCGCACGGCCAGTAAGCTGGGTGTATTGATTCAATATCTCGGTGGGCTCGCCCGCAAAGACAAACACATCTAAGGTTTCATCTTCGACGGCGATCATGTACTCAGCTGTCGACTCTGCACCAAGGTCGTGCTCAACACGCCCTAGTGTGTTGACGTAAACACCCCAACCGTTCGGACTCCATGCCAGAGGCAAGGCACGATGGTCAGGCGCATCAGAAACAATTGTTTCACCGCGTCGATCCAAGTCGCCGTGGGTCTCGCCCAAGCCAAAAATCTTGTCGCTACGCTTTAAATCAAAGCCCAAGGACCAAAGCTCGTCAGAGCGGGCCACGCCAGACTCAGAGAGCGTTAAGGCTGTCTTGCCCAGACGGTGCAAATGCAATTTGAATGGATTGACAGAGATATCTAGGCCGACATCTCCTTGCACAAGCCGCCAACCTTTCAGTGCGCCTTTAAGAGGCTCAAGGATAGCTTCGCCTATCGCTTCTGGCCGAGCAAGCAAGACCTCTGCGTGCGCACGTGCTCGCGCGCCAGGCAGAATATCTGCGGCAACAGCCTCGGGGCGACCGCAGCGAATCCGAAACACGCCAGGCGCATGCGGCTCAACAACGAATCTCATCCCCGCACCTGCGTCGAATACAAGCTTGGTGGGCAACGTATCGACTAGTTTGAGTGAATCTAGGTGCATGTTTAGCGCGTGGGTATAAAAGCGACCAAAGGCGCTATTTTGACGGATTTAAGTATTTTAATAAACTCAGCCCGTAATATCCCGGCTTGCGCTTTAATTTTTAGTGAAACTGTCTTAAATCTGACTAATTTTGTCAATTATATCGGTTTCCAATGGCAAGGGTTCGCCATTCAGAGCCGCTGCGATCAAATCACCCGCCAAACTTGACCAGGTCAGCCCCCGCGACGCGAGTCCTGCAACCACCCAAAGGCTCTCTTCCTCATCCACAGCACCTATCGCCGGCAATCGTCCGGGCAGCACAGCCCGCCAACCTGCCCAACCATTCAGCGCGCAAGAGTCAGACCCAGCCTGAACCAGCCGCATATCCAGCAATCCCTCAGCCCGATGTAAGTTTGATTTAGCTCCGTCGCTCGACACAACAACGCGATCAGCTCCATGCAAATAACTACTACCTGTTACACAGTGCGCATCCACCGCCGGGAGGACATAGCCATCGCCCGAGACGATGCAACGCGGCCCACCTGCCATCAAGCGGTCAGGAACGTACGTCACTTCGCCGCCCAGTGGATGCATCGCGCGCAGGCGTGCGTCATCCGACAAAAGCCCACTTGCACTCAAAATGTCTTGCGTTGCGTGCGCTGCAGCCAACACAACGATAGGTGACTGTGCAATCACCTGCCCAGCCGCATCCAGCACATCCCAAACATCTCCTCGCCGCAACAAGCGATGAGCCCGTGCAACCTGCCGCGCAATTCCGGTCGTAGCTAATAATTGGTTAATCAGCGGCTCGGGCTGAACGCGTACAGCCATCGGAAAATGAATGCCGCCCCGGTCCAGCTTAAGGCCCGTTATGGCGCTGGCCTGATTTGCATCAACAAACCGCGCCCAGGTCTCGGGCAATTGCAATTCGGCAACGACTGACTCCAAGTCGACAATACGGCCAGAGGTGCGCAATAGCTGCAGAGCACCGCAAGGATCAAATGCCTCCGCAGACAGATGCCCCCAGCGATGGTGCGCACGCAAGGTCCCTGCACGAGACAGGCGCGCACGCACATCGTCGTCACGCGTAAGCATGGGGGTCAGCGCAGCTGCCAAATGACCCCGATGCGGCCCCTGCTCGCCCTCAGTCGCTTCAAGAACTGTGACGCTCCATCCACGCAAAGCCATCGCGTGCGCAACACCGGCTCCAGCAAATCCACCACCGACAATCACCGCATTGCAGGGGCGCTCCTGACACGCTGCAGTAGTCGTTGATGTCGTGCGATCCATGTATGACCACACGCCATCGTGCACTGCACCTTGCGCCCACAGCGACGTCGCTTGCTCATCAGCTTTCGGCCAAGGCATGACGAGCTTGCCGTGTGGAACCAGTAGCACTTTCGCTGCGGCCAACATGACTTCGACATCTTCAAGCGGGGCAGAACGCATCGACGAAGAAAGCACCAATGCATCGGCTCGCACTGACAAACGCTGCAAAAGTGTCGAAGTATCCCCGACGGCTAGGGTGAGGGTAATACGCCCCCCCTCAAACTCAAGGCGGTGTATGCCCAAGAGATTCAGTGGCCATGCATCCGCTAACTGATGCACACATACGGCCATCTCAGCAGGACAGACCTGCAGCAATCGCTCTCGTAACGCTTGCGGATCACTCAAACGCGACAACAAGCCGACCACGTGGAGGCGTCGACTACGCTGAGGATCTCCACGCCAGGCATCCCATAGATGCAAGAAAAAACGCCCGTCGCCAAAGTCAGCATCAATGATCGTGTAGGCACGTTGCCTAACCCAAACTTGAGGTACTCCGAGCGCAGCAAATACAGAGCCGAACGGTATCATTGCTCGCGCAACGCACGACGCAAAATTTTGCCCACATTGCTTTTTGGAAGCTCATTACGGAACTCGATCGCCCGCGGACACTTATAGCGACTTAGTTCACGGACACACCATTCTTGAACGGCCGCTTGGTTTAGCAGCGGATCTGCGGGTACGACGAATAGCTTGACAGCCTCGCCCGAGGCGTCATCAGGCACACCGATTGCCGCGCATTCCGACACACCCGGATGACTCGACACCACAGCCTCCACCTCACTGGGGTAAACGTTGAAACCGGACACAACAATCAAATCTTTTTTACGATCAATCAAAAAAACATAGCCTTGATCGTCAATGTAGCCAATGTCACCCGTCCGGAAAAATCCATCCGGCGTCATCGCATTGTGTGTGTCCGTAGCTGCGTTCCAGTAGCCTTGCATCACCTGAGGTCCGCGCACAGCGATCTCGCCGCGCTCACCCGTGGCAACTGGTGAACCCTGCTCATCGACGATACAAACATCCGTGGATGGCAAGGGCAACCCAATACTGCCAGAGTAAGCCGATGCATTCGTTGGATTGGCTGTGACCACCGGGGAGGTCTCGGATAGTCCGTAACCTTCAATTAAGGGTCGTCCCGTCACGGCTACCCAGCGTTGCGCCACAGCTTGCTGAATGGCCATGCCGCCCCCAAACGCCAACCGTAAAGAACTGAAATCAAGCGTCGAAAACTGGGGTTCGTTGAGCAAGGCGTTAAACAGAGTGTTCACACCAGGAAACACATGCGGTGGATCTTTGCGCCAGGCATGTAGCAATGATGCACGGTCCCGTGGATTAATCACCAGGACGCTTTTCATTCCAGCATGCATGGCATACAAACCACAGACGGTCATGGCGAACACATGATAAAGCGGCAAGGCAGTCAGCATCGTCAGTGGCCTAGGTAACAAAGCGCCCAAAGCTGGTTGCGCGACGGCCTCAACTTGCAAAACGTTAGACACAAGATTGCGATGCGTCAGCATGGCTCCACGAGGCAAGCCCGTTGTACCGCCTGTGTATTGCAGGGCGGCGAGATCATCCATTGAAATACTCGGCGCCTGCCAAGATAAATCTCGTCCCAGCCGAAGAACAAAACGCCAGGGCCAGGCTCCGACCAGCGGCTTTTTAGGTCCCAGTTTTTTGATGTGCCGCGCACCAAAATTAATCACAGTGGATTTAAGTGGACCCAGCATGTCCCCAGGGGAAACGACGACCCGGTGCAGCAACCCCTCACAATCTGTAACTTGCTCAAGCGTGTCAGCGACGCTTTCAAACACCACAATGACACTCGCCCCACTGTCACGCAGCTGGACGCCCAACTCGCGAGGCGTGCAAAGTGGGTTGACGTTAACGACAACGCAACCAGCTTTGAGCGCCCCGAATAGCGCCACGGGATACGCCAACACGTTAGGCATCATCAAGGCTACGCGTGCGCCTGCATCCAACCTGAGGGATTGCAACCACTTGGCAAAGGATGCGGCCTCCTCTTCAAGTTTTTTATAGGTCAGGCACACACCAAATGATTGGACTGCCGTTCGTGGGCCGAAGCGCTTGCAAGCCTGTTCGAGCAAATCAACCAACGAGGCATAGCCGTCTGTTGAGATCGCCGCAGGTACGCCTTCTGGGTAGTTGTTAATCCATGGTGACTTCATGGTCTATCGCCAATTCAAGTTATGGGTACAGAACGTCATTTTCATCGATAATACCGTTAGACATTGTTCTCTAAAGTGATTTGCATGAAACTTCTTGAGCCCTTTTTGAATTGGCAGTCCGAAATTCAGGCCATCCGCCGGGATATCCACGCCCATCCGGAACTGTGTTACGAAGAGCATCGGACCGCAGACGTCGTCGCTGAGACCTTGCAAAAATGGGGTATTCCCGTTCATCGCGGCTTGGGCGGAACGGGTGTCGTGGGCATTATCACAGGCCGGACAGCAGGCTCGCGCGCCATCGGGCTGCGCGCTGATATTGACGCACTCCCTATGCAGGAGCTCAACACCTTTGAGCATGCCAGCCGCAACGCAGGGAAAATGCATGGCTGCGGCCACGATGGCCATACTGCAATGCTGCTTAACGCGGCACGCTACTTAGCCGAAAACAAGAACTTTGATGGCACGGTGTACGCCATCTTTCAGCCCGCCGAAGAAGGTGGCGCTGGCGCTAAGCGCATGATGGACGACGGTCTATTTAGCAAATTTCCCATGGAAGCGGTTTTCGGCATGCACAACTGGCCGGGCTTACCTGTCGGACAGTTCGGCGTCACGGCCGGTCCCATTATGGGCTCGAGCAACCGATTTTCTATCAAAGTGCGCGGCAAAGGCGGTCACGCTGCGATGCCTCACTTGGGCGTAGATCCCGTCATGACTGCAGTGCAAATCGCCCAGTCGCTTCAAACCATCATCACACGCAACCGCCATCCGCTCGAGGCTGCGGTATTAAGCATTACCCAAATTCATGCCGGTAGCGCAGATAACGTCATTCCTACCGACGCTGTGATGGCAGGCACGGTGCGAACCTTCACCCTAGAAACTCTGGACCTTGTCGAGAGACGCATGCGTGAGGTAGCCCAACACACTGCTGCAGCGATGGGTGCCGAGGTCGATTTCTCTTTTAACCGGGTCTATCCCCCAACCATTAATCATCCCGCTGAGACCGCGTTTTGCGTAGAGGTGATGCGTGAAATCGTTGGGACTGAGCAAGTGAACGACCATGTGGTGCCCACAATGGGCGCAGAAGACTTTGCCTTCATGCTCCAGGAGGTGCCGGGTTGCTACGTTTGGATCGGCAATGGCATGGGAGACCATCGGGATGCGGGCCACGGGTTAGGGCCATGCATGCTGCATAACGGCTCGTACGACTTTAATGATGAATTACTGCCGCTGGGCGCCACCTACTGGGTCAAATTAGCCGAAAACTGGTTTAAGCGATAAGCCGAATATCGGAGTAGTATCTCGGTCATTCTTAAACAGCCGGTCGTCCACGTATGTCCCAACCTACCCCCACGAGCGCCTCTCCCTGGCGCGACAAACTCAACGGGATGCTTTTTGTCGGGCTTTTAGCCGCTGCAGTGGTTCAGCTAGCGGGTATCCCCTTCATCAAAACGCTGGGTTTTAGTCCTTTGGTCGTGGGAATTGTCTGTGGCATGGTCTATGGCAATTTTTTTCGTGGAAACATGCCCGCCGAATGGGGTGCAGGCGTCCACTTCACCGCACGCAGGCTTTTGCGCGTAGCAGTAGCGTTTTACGGCCTCAACATCAGTATTCAACAAATCATTGAGGTCGGTCTACCCGGGCTCATCGTGTCAGTTGGAATCGTTTTCGGCATCCTCGTGTTAGGCACCTTGATCGGCACGCGCATACTCAAACTCGATCGCGATACTGCCATGCTGACGGCCTCTGGTAGCGCAGTCTGCGGAGCAGCCGCGGTCTTAGCTTTCGAGTCCACGCTCAAATCCGCCCCACATAAAAGCGCCGTGGCTGTAGCCACCGTGGTTTTGTTCGGCACGATTTCTATGTTCTTGTATCCGCTGCTATACCAGGCCGGCTGGATAGATATGGACACACGGGCGTTTGGGATTTTCTTGGGTGGTGCGGTGCATGAGGTCGCACAGGTTGTGGCATCCGCCAGCAACATTGACCCAGCCACCACAGAAATCGCGACCATCGTCAAAATGACGCGTGTGGCGCTTCTGATCCCGATCCTGCTTTTAGTTGGACTTTGGCTGCAGCGCACGGCAATCGCCGCAGCAGCACCCGGGGCAAAGAAGCCTAGCCTGCCAATTCCTTGGTTCGCGATCGGTTTCCTAGTGCTCGCACTAATTAATTCGGCAGGGATCATCCCCCAGAATGTGCTGCAAGTACTGCGCGCTCTTGATATCTTTGTCCTGACGATGGCGATGACTGCGCTGGGAATCGAGACCCGCTTTGCCCAAATGCGCCAAGCCGGCCCCCGGGTCATGGCACTCGGTGCGATCTTGTTTATACTGCTTGCATGCGGCGGCTATGCATTGGTCAAAATCGTGACCTAACTCTGCATGGTTTGAGCCACATGCAGTTATTGACCCTCTCGTTGGCACGGGCTCCCCATGACGCAAACAACTCCTGACGCGCCCGTCACCGCTCGGCGGCTTGACCCCGAGGACGCTCAGCTCGCACTCGCGAAAGTCCAAGAGTTGCTTCAACGCCATGAGGTCGTAGAAAACCTCGTTCACCGTCAAGAAGAAAACGACCAACGCGCAGATTTGGTCGAAGGGTTACTGCAACGCCAACACGATGCAGAAATCACCGCACTCGTAAACGATCTGCACCCCGCCGATATCGCATTCATCTTAAGCTCGGTTCCAAAAGCCGAACGCCAAATGATCTGGCGCTTGGTCGGCGCAGAGCATGACGCCGATGTGCTTCTTGAAGTCGACGACTGGGTGCGTGAGTCGCTCATCGAGGCGATGGATCGTAAAGATCTCGTCGCAGCGACCGGCAACATGGATGCCGACGAGCTCGCTGATTTAGCGCCAGACTTGCCAGCCGACGTGGTGGCGGAAGTACAAAAGGGCCTGACCATCGAAGAGCGGGCTCGTTTGATTGAAGCCATGGGCTACCCAGAAGATAGTGTGGGTGGCATCATGGACTTCGAAATGGTACGCGTACGAGAAGACGTGACACTCGAAGTTGTATTGCGCTACCTCAGGCGGTTGCCAGAACTACCTGACCACACCGATCAGATTTTTGTCGTGAATCGCTCGGACAAACTTTTAGGCACACTGACCTTATCGGCGCTACTGGTTAACGAACCAGAAGTCGACGTGCGTCAGGTGATGAGCACTGAATATCTGTCGCTCAGCCCACTGGACTCTGACTCCGATGCTGCCGGTGCGTTCGAGCGCTACGATCTCGTTTCGGCTCCCGTCGTTGATGATCTCGGACGACTCGTTGGCCGAGTGACCATCGCCGAGGTGGTTGATGTGATCCGGGAAGACTCGGATGAACAAGCGCTGTCTCGCGCCGGTATGCAAGAAGAAGATATTTTTGCACCTGTGACGATGGCGCTGCGTAACCGAGCTCCTTGGCTTATTCTGAACTTGTGCACCGCGGCGACTGCCTCGTTTGTCGCCTCGCTCTTCGAAGACACGGTAAGCAGCATTGTGGTGCTGGCATTTTTAATGTCGATCGTGGCCGGCATTGGTGGCAACTCCGGCAATCAAACAATGACCTTGATCATTCGCGCGCTAGCCGTAGGTCGGATTACTCCGAAAAACGTTTGGCCTCTAGTCAAACGCGAAATGCTGGTCACCTTCTTGGTTGGGCTGTTAGGCAGCACCATTGCCGCAGTCTTTGCGTGGCTCATTTCGCATTCGATTTCTATCGCACTCGTGATGATGGGTGCCATGATTTGCAACATGCTCGTGGGGGCCACCATTGGCGTACTCGTGCCGGTCGTGCGTACGCGCCTGGGCAAGGATCCCGCCATGGGATCCTCTGTACTGCTGACTTTTGCAACAGACTCGCTGGGCTTCTTTATCTTTTTGGGCTTGGCAACTTTGTTTTTGCTCTAGCCAGTCTGTACTTAATTCAAGGTTTGTGCTGAAGCCAACACCCGGTTCACATGTGTCCCGATGCGCCCTGAATCCATGCCATAAACATGAATGGAAACGGCAGGCTCACTTGTCTGGTTGCCCAGTCGGTGAATAAATTCAAGCCCAGCATGTCCACACGCACTGTAACCAGGCTCTCGGGTGAATTGACTCATGAGGTAGGCGTGTCGTTGCGCACTATCCCACTGATAAAACCCTTCCGTGAGCTCGCCAGCCAAAATACGATAAGCGCACCAAGTGTAATGTGCATGAATCGGGCTGCACTGCTGTGGGCCCCACACAAGGCCCACCACGGTGAAACGCCCTAAAGGATCTGCATGCAAGATGTGGCGCGTGTAACTCTGGGTCGATCTCGGAAGCGCTAAAACAGCCGCACAAAGGTCTACCGCTGCCCGTCGTTCAAGTTGTTGGCCTATCGCCTGTCGCATTCGGTAAGGCACTAAGTCAGGCTCACTCAGGCATGCCGCCTCGAGATCTGCTGACAGTCCAGGTACTACTCTATCGAGCAAAGAAAACGGCAAGTCAACTTCTGGGGTTGATTCCAGATTGACTTGCCGGCCAGCATGCTGCTGAGAGAGGAGACTAGACATCTCGTCATGATAGAGATCTTCTTTAAGA
>JBEDEU010000032.1:0-13034 GCA_041175585.1 Pseudomonadota bacterium
TGTCGTACTGTGTGAGGTGCGCATTCGTCTTGGGGTCGCCCAAATCGTTAATGGCTACGATTTGAATGTCATGCTTCTTTCCGCCTTCGTAATGGGCACGCAGAATATTGCGACCGATACGACCATACCCGTTAATAGCAACACGAATCGTCATGGAACCACTCCTTGTTTATTTAAAGTTTATATAACGTGCGCTTAGAGAATGCGCTTGACCGCTTCTGCAACTTTCTCTGCTGTCAGACCAAAATGTTTAAACAACGCACCTGCTGGTGCAGACTCGCCGTACGTATCAATCCCCACCACCGCGCCATCTAGACCAACATACTTATGCCAGAACGCAGTAACGCCTGCTTCAACGGCTACACGCGGCAGGCCTTTAGGCAAGACCGATGCGCGCCACGCAGCATCTTGATGATCGAAGGTGTCCGTGCTGGGCATCGACACCACACGCACCGCCACACCTTGCTCGGCCAATAGTTTTTGCGCCTCAATCGCAATTGCCACTTCAGAGCCGGTTGCAATAATCGCCGCACGTGCATCTTTGGCGTCTTGCAACACGTAACCACCTCGCGCCACACTCTTAAGCGTTTCGGCATTGCGCGCAACGAAAGGCAAGTTCTGGCGCGACAGCAATAGCGCAGTCGGACCACCTGCGTGAACATCCATGCCAATACTTGATGGGCGGCCCACTGCAGCCAACCAGGCAGCGGTGGTCTCGACCGTATCGCACGGGCGCCAGACAGACAGATTAGGAATCAAACGCAAGCTGCTTGCGTGCTCAACCGACTGGTGCGTGGGACCGTCTTCGCCCAAACCAATCGAATCATGCGTGAATACGTGCACCACGCGTTGCTTCATCAACGCAGCCATACGCAAGGCGTTGCGCGAGTAATCAGAGAAGGTCAGGAACGTTCCACCAAACGGTAAGTAGCCGCCGTGCAACGCCATACCATTCATGATTGCAGCCATGCCGAACTCACGCACGCCGTAGTTAATATGGCGACCGAACTGAACGCCTTGCGAGGTCGCGCGCACAGGCACAGCACCTTTCCAGTCCGTGAAGTTCGACCCTGTCAGATCGGCTGAGCCGCCCAACATCTCTGGTAACAACTCGACCAATGCCGTGATAGCCAACTGCGATGCTTTACGCGACGCAATCGTTTCAGCTTTCTCGTTGGTCGCTGCGAGCAACTTCTGTGCAGCCTCGGCGAACCCTGCCGGAAGCTCACCGCGCATACGCCGCATGAACTGCTGTGCTTGTTCAGGATATTTCGTGGCATACGCGTCAAAGGATTTCTGCCAGACCGACTGAGACTGAGCCCCAGCGGCTCGTTGATCCCAACCTTTGTAAACCGAATCAGGAATTTCAAATGGTGCGTGGGGCCAACCGATCGCAGCCCGTGTTGCGGCAATCTCGTCCGCACCAAGCGGCGCTCCATGCACCTTGTCAGTACCAGCTACATTCGGCGCGCCTTTGCCGATTACTGTGCGACAAATGACCAGCGTTGGGCGTACGTTTTGTTTACCCAAGTGTTGGGCTTGCTTAAGCGCATGATCCACCGCGTCTACGTCATGGCCGTTTGCGACGCGCACAATATTCCAGCCATAGCCCTCGAACCGTTTAGCGGTATCGTCGGCAAACCAGTTCTCTACCTTGCCATCAATGGAGATGCCATTGTCGTCATAGAGAACAATCAGTTTCGACAAACGCAAGGTGCCCGCAAGCGAACAGACCTCGTGTGAGATACCTTCCATCAAACAGCCATCACCAACGAAAGCGTAGGTGTGGTGATCGACGATCGCATGATCTGGGCGGTTGAATTCTGCAGCAAGCAAAGCCTCTGTCAGGGCCATGCCCACTGCGTTTGCCAAACCTTGTCCCAGCGGACCTGTCGTCGTTTCAACTCCGGGCGTAATGCCAACTTCAGGGTGTCCCGGTGTTTTAGAGTGCAATTGCCGAAACTTGCGCAGCTCTTCCATTGGCAAGTCGTAGCCCGTCAGATGTAACAGCGCGTACAACAGCATGGAACCGTGGCCATTGGACAATACGAAGCGATCGCGGTTTGCCCAGGCAGGATCAGCCGGATTGTGTTGTAAGTGGCGCGTAAACAGAGCCTGAGCCATTTCGGCCATTCCCATCGGCGCGCCCGGATGGCCCGAGTTCGCTTGCTGGACGGCATCCATAGCCAGTGCGCGGATAGCGTCGGCCAGTTTGACAGGGGTGTGGTTGGATTGGCTCATGCGATGTATCCCTAGCCAGACGGCCGCAGGATCAAAAAATAGGTTACAAAACACAAGAGTTTAGCACCCGTATATCCCCTTACATCCCGACTGAGTAGCCTTGATGACAGCCCCACGCTTTTACTGTCAGGACCCGATTTCCGGCAATAAAACCCTCACGCTTCCAGCCTCGGTTGCGCATCACGTGAGGGTGCGTCGTTTGGCGGCAGGCTGTGAAATCGTGTTGTTTGACGGTCGCGGCGGCGAAATCACCGGGATACTTGATTTTGATGGGAAAACAGCCCAAGTAAAGCTTGGGGACCACACCCCGAGGGAGGCTGAACTCTCGGGTGATCTGACCCTCATCCAAGGGCTGCCCTCAGGCGACAAAATGGACTGGGTCATCGAAAAGGCAGTCGAACTCGGTGTACGACGAATTATCCCGATTGCCGCGCACCGCAGCGTGCTCAAACTCACAGGCGATCGCTTGACCAAGCGCCTGCTGCACTGGCAAGGGATTGTCATTGCCGCCTCTGAGCAATGCGGCCGCAACCGGTTGATGGAAGTGTTGCCGCCCCAAAGCTTGGAGCAGACGCTTGCTCAAAAAGAGTTAGGTCTGACGCTACTTTGTGACCCTGCAGCATCAAGAGACCTCGGCGCTGCCCTTCAAAGGCGCTCCGAAAACTTAAAGTCTGGCGTCAGTTTTCTTATTGGACCGGAGGGTGGATGGAGCACTGAGGAGCTTGCGGCAAGCGCGCGGCAGCAGGTGCAGAGCGTGCGCTTCGGCTCGCGGGTACTGCGCAGCGAGACTGCGGGTCTCGCTTTGGTTGCGGCAACGACGGCCTTGCTCGGTTGGTAACGCAGCAACTTAGCTGGGCTCGTCGCTCCAGTTATGGACCACGCCCGGCTTATCATCGGCATGCTTGCCCGCATGATGAATACCGTAAATGAACACCATGCCGTTGTCACGCGCATAAGCCACGGTGTCGTTTAGCACCTGTAAAAATTGATGGCCATCCATCACGATCGCAGGGTCTGCAGAGTGCAGGCGATCCAGCACAAGCACGAGCCCACCATCTTTTTGATCTTGCAGGGTGTCCCGCAAACAATCAAACAATCCATCAAAATCACTGCCAAAAAACTGGGGATAGTCCACGGCCTTAACGATGGCGCGAAACACGGCTGAACGACTGCGCGCCTTGTCGCAATCTGCCACGCACCAAGTGAGACCCTGCTCTTTGGCTGCAGCCTCAACCAGGTCGAGCCCGGTCAGAGGATCGAAGTCCCCCCCTCGCTTTAACAGCTGACGCAATGCTGGATCAACCGCCTTACCCATACACATGGCTCCTTGAATAGGTTAGGACAATAACTCGACAGTGGCCAGTTTGGAAGTAGCTAAAGCCCTTTCTTTAAAAGAAGAGCATAAAAATTGATGATGCAAAGCACCACGCCCACCGATATTCAACACATCGGTGGGCGTGAGAGGCAGTTATTTTCTTTTGATTACAGCAACTTAGCTTGCATCGCACTGTGCCGAGGATCGTTTGCCTCAACGATGGTGAGCGCTGTCATATTGACGATACGCCGAACCGTCGCACTCGTGGTCAAGATATGCACCGGAGCGTTGGCGCCCAACAAGAAGGGTCCGACCGCGACGTTACCCCCTGCAGCCGTCTTCAACAGGTTATAGGCGATGTTGCCAGAGTCCACGTTGGGGCATACCAACAAGTTCGCGGCGCCTTTCAATGTAGATGAGGGGAGGATTCGCAAGCGCAGCGCTTCGCTCAAGGCACAATCTCCATGCATTTCGCCATCCACCTCGAGCTCAGGCGCTTTAGCCCGGATAATTTCGAGTGCCTTTTGCATTTTGCTACCCGAGGCTGAGCTACCAGACCCAAAATTCGACCGGGAAAGCAACGCCGCTTTAGGGGTCAAGTTCAACCGACGCATTTGATCGGCTGCTGCGATCGTGAACTCAGCAATTTGCTCGGCTGTCGGATCATCATTGATGTGCGTATCAACCAACGCCAACGTCTGCTCAGGCAACAACAGAATATTCATTGCGGCATAGGTCGTCGCGCCCTGGCGCTTACCGATCATCTGATCTACAAATTTCAGATGATCGTGGTAGCCGCTAACCGTCCCGCAAATCATGCCATCGGCATCACCCATCTTGACCATCGTCGCGCCAATCAAGGTGAGGCGACGACGCATTTCCACGCGCGCCATCTCTTTGGTCACGCCGCTACGGCACATTTTTTCCCAATAGGCTGTCCAGTATTGATTGAAGCGATCGTCAAACTCTGGATTGGTCACCTCAACATCTTCACCAAGCCGCAAACGCAATCCAAACTTCGAAATGCGATCCTGCAACACGGAGGGCCGACCAACAAGAATCGGCTTCGCGAGCTTCTCATCAACAATCACCTGCACAGCGCGCAGTACGCGCTCATCTTCGCCTTCAGTAAATACGATGCGCGAGCGCCCACCCTCGCGCACACGCGATTTGGCAGCAGCAAACAATGGGCGCATAAAAGCACCCGAGCGATACACAAACTGCTCTAGTTGCTCAACGTAGGCATCGAGATCGGCGATTGGGCGCGTCGCTACACCGCCATCCATCGCTGCTTTTGCAACAGCAGGCGCAATGCGCACGATCAAGCGCGGATCAAAAGGCTTCGGAATAAATGAGTTCGGTCCGAAAGACACGTCGTAATGCCCGTACGCTGCGGCAACGACTTCGCTCTGCTCTTCTTGCGCAAGCTTCGCGATCGCAACCACCGCGGCTTTTTCCATATCTCGCGTGATGGTTGTCGCTCCGACGTCTAGCGCCCCACGAAAAATGTAGGGGAAGCACAGCACGTTGTTAACCTGATTGGGGTAATCGGAGCGCCCCGTTGCCATCACAATATCGTCGCGCACGGCGTGCGCTTCCGACGGAAGAATTTCTGGATTTGGATTGGCGAGTGCCAGGATGAGTGGACGTGCGGCCATTCCCTTCACCATCTCGGGCTTAAGCACACCCCCTGCTGACAGCCCAAGAAACACATCGGCGCCAGAAATAATATCGGCAAGCTTACGAGCATCGGTCTTTTGCGCGAAACGCTGCTTATCAGGATCCATCAGGGTTGTGCGGCCTTCGTACACAACGCCTTCAATATCCGAGACCCAAATGTTTTTGAGCGGAAGTCCAAGATCAACCATCAAGTCCAAGCAAGCCAGTGCCGCAGCGCCTGCACCCGACACAACAACTTTTACTTTATCAATATCTTTGCCAACAACTTTCAAGCCATTGATGAACGCGGCGGATACGCAAATAGCTGTCCCGTGCTGATCGTCATGGAACACCGGGATACGCATACGCTCACGCAATTTGCGTTCAACCGTGAAACATTCGGGCGCCTTGATGTCTTCGAGGTTGATGCCACCGAAGGTTGGCTCCAGCCCAGCAATGATCTCGACAAGCTTGAGAGGATCCTGTTCGTTAATTTCAATATCAAATACGTCGATCCCTGCGAACTTCTTAAACAGAACGGCCTTACCTTCCATCACTGGCTTAGAAGCAAGCGGGCCAATATTACCCAACCCGAGCACCGCAGTTCCGTTTGTGATGACCCCCACTAAGTTTCCGCGCGCGGTGTATCGAAAAGCATTCGCTGGATCGATCACAATTTCTTCGCATGCTGCCGCCACACCTGGTGAGTACGCCAGAGCCAGGTCACGCTGGTTAGACAGCATTTTTGTCGGAGCAATCGAAATTTTGCCGGGACGACCTTGCTCGTGATATTCGAGCGCGGCTTTGCGAAAAGTTTCTTCCATAATGAAGAGCACCAATGAGTTCAACAAGAGAAGCTAATTTTAGTCGCTTTACTCCGGAAGCGAGCCGAAAACCCCTGAAGGGTCAAGGATCTGCTTTACGTTGCGATCGATTGCGGCCAGTTTGACCGGCAATTCGTTAGTTGAGACACGCGTCCTGCCGTCCGACACAGAGAACCAAACTGTCTGCACCCATCCAAGCGACCCGCCATGCCCGAGAAACAGCCACGCCAAGTTAGGCTCAAGCGGTGCAGTTGGTCGCAGGGCATCTAACCTAAACCGCAAGGGCCACAGCTCACCCGCAGCGCTCTCCTCGAAGGACTCACTATGCGCTAGTTCAAATAGCTTTGGGATCATGCGTTGCGTCGCCAAACTCTTTAACGGGGCTTGCGCACTCGCCCCAAACGGGCCGAACACCTCAGTGGTGCCATCGGCCAGCAACACCTGGATCTGAACGATATCGCTCAGGTCACACTGCCCCGTCGGCCAACGGCAGCAACGATGACTCGCCACCCATTGCGCGATGGTTTGTTCGGGGTCCGCGTCATCTACAGATCTAATACCCACCCCTTGAAGCGTCCGCAGCAGACTGCCTGCATCTGCACGCCAAAGTGTTTGCTGAGCGTCCACCGCCACGACGGTCGCCCACGGCGCCTGCGGGGACACCCACAGTACAGCTCGCCCTTGATCGGCGCGTACGTCTGAGCCTGCAAGTAAATACTGAACTCCAAACTCACGACACAAAGCAAACGCATGCGTGAGGTCTCCCTCACGCGAAGGATCCAACCAAGCTTGCATCGCATCCGGCGCGTCATCCCATCGCACGCGGCCAACACAGGTGCGCGATAACCTTGCACAAAAATTGCCCCACGGTGTTGCCGGTGTACGGCGTCCCGTCAGAAAACTACGTCGTGAAGGTTTTGTAACCACTACAATTCGTGTCCAGGTTGGAGAGATCAAAGATGACAGCACTCGCGGCACGCACACATGACACAGTCACGTTTCACGCGGTCGAGCTTCTAAAAGAGGCCTCGGCCCTAACCCGCTCGGGCATCGACATTATCAGCCTTGGCGTGGGTGAACCGGACTTTACCGCTGCGCCGCGCGTTGTCGCGGGTCTAGAAAGTGCCGCCCGCTCAGGAAAAAGTGGCTATTCCCCGCCTGCGGGCTTACCGGAACTACGCGAAGCTATCGCAGATTTTTACACGAACCAGCTCGGCGCGCGCGTTGACCCGGCTCGGGTGATCGTCACCTCAGGAGCGAGTGGTGCTCTGTTGCTAGCAGCAATGGCCCTCGTAAACCCGGGGGATGAAGTCCTGATGCCAGATCCTTGCTACCCTCCAAACCGCAACTTTGTCGGCGCAGCCGGCGGGACGACCAAACTCATCGCAACAAGCGCAGATACCCGCTTTCAACTCAGTGCGGCCGATATCGCTCGACACTGGGGTCCCAAAACACGTGGGGTTTTAATTGCATCACCGAGTAATCCTACTGGCACCTCCATCACGCGCGATGAGTTAAACCGCATTTTCAAAGAAGTTCGCGCACGCAACGGCTTCGTGATGATGGATGAAATTTATCTGAGCCTGTCTTACGATGGGACACCGCAATCAGCCTTAGCACTCGACGACGACATCATCATCCTGAACAGCTTCTCGAAGTACTTCAATATGACGGGGTGGAGGCTCGGCTGGATGATCGTTCCCCCGCATCTTGTTGCACCTATCGAAAAAATGGCGGCAAGCCTGGCCATCTGCGCCCCCACGCTCGCGCAGCATGGTGCGATCGAATGTTTTCACCCAGAGTCACTTGCCCTGTACGAGACCCGACGCGAAGCGTTTCGTCAACGGCGTGACTACCTTGTGCCCGCTTTAACATCTCTGGGCATTACTGTGCCCGTCACGCCTGATGGCGCTTTTTACGTTTATGCTGACATTTCTGCGCATGCAGCAGACAGCAGCGCATTCTCGGCTGCCCTGTTACACGGCGCACGCGTTGCTGCCGTTGCAGGGTTAGATTTTGGCCCTGCACACGCTGCACATACGATGCGCTTTGCATACACCACGAGTATTGAACGACTGCAAGAAGCCACACATCGCATCAAAAACTTCTTGAGTTAATTCCCCACCCCAAACGACCCAATCGCTTCTAATGCACGAAGGGCAGGCACCTTGAAATATAAAGATCTCAGAGACTTCATCTCACAACTTGAGCGCAATCAAGACCTCAAACGCATTCAAGTGCCCGTTTCGTCATCGTTGGAAATGACCGAGATTTCGGATCGCGTCCTCAAAGCGGAAGGACCAGCACTTTTGTTTGAGCAGGCGATGCACAACGGCTCGCGTGCAGGCATGCCTGTTTTAACAAACCTATTTGGAACGCCTACGCGTGTTGCACAAGGGATGGGGGCTGAGAACACCCACGCACTGCGCGAGATCGGTGAATTACTCGCAAGCCTGCGCGAACCAGAGGCGCCCAAAGGCCTGAAGGATGCACTTGCAAAAGTGTCTATGCTTAAAGCTGCACTTTGGGACATGAGTCCAAAAAACGTTCGTGGTGCACCTTGCCAAGAAGTCGTATGGGAAGGCAATGATGTTGATCTTGCCAAGCTACCGATTCAAACCTGCTGGCCTGGCGATATCGCACCCTTGCTGACTTGGGGACTCGTCATCACCCGAGGACCCAACGCAAAACGCCAGAACTTAGGCATCTACCGACAACAAGTTATCGGCCGCAACAAACTCATCATGCGCTGGCTATCCCATCGCGGTGGCGCGTTGGATTTCAGAGATCACGCCCTGGCCAACCCCGGCAAGCCTTTCCCGATCGCCGTTGCACTCGGTGCAGACCCGGCCACCACTCTCGGCGCCGTCACCCCAGTCCCGGACTCGCTTTCCGAATATCAGTTTGCAGGGCTCCTTCGAGGCGGACGCACTGAGGTGACCCAAGCGCTTGGCAGCGACTTATCTGTCCCAGCAACGGCAGAAATCGTGCTTGAGGGTCACCTCCTTCCGAACACAGACCCCAGAGCCATTCGGCCAACTGTCCCGGACGGTGTTAACCCGCCCCCTGCGTCAGACTACGAACTCGCACTCGAAGGGCCATTCGGTGATCACACCGGTTACTACAACGAGCAAGACTGGTTTCCGGTATTCACGGTGGATCGCATCACGATGCGCCGCAACCCGATCTATCACTCCACCTACACCGGCAAACCGCCGGATGAGCCGGCCGTGCTCGGCGTAGCACTCAACGAGGTATTCGTTCCCTTATTGCGTAGGCAGATACCTGAGATCGTCGATTTCTATTTGCCACCTGAGGGCTGCAGCTATCGCCTTGCCGTCGTTTCCATCCGAAAACAATACCCTGGGCATGCGAAGCGGGTCATGTTTGGACTGTGGAGCATCCTGCGGCAATTCATGTACACAAAATTTATCGTGGTGGTCGATGCAGACATTAATCCACGCGACTGGAAAGAAGTCGTGTGGGCAATGACGACGCGTATGGACCCCGTAAGGGACACGCTACTAGTTGAGAACACGCCCATTGATTATCTGGATTTTGCCTCGCCTGTCTCTGGGTTGGGCGGAAAAATGGGGCTCGATGCAACCAACAAATGGCCGGGTGAGACGCAACGCGAATGGGGCACTCCGATTCAGATGGATGCAGCAACGAAGACGCGTGTGGATGCAATTTGGAGCGAACTCGGAATCTCTTAAAGGCGGCGAGCCCTCTTAAGCAGTGGGCTTTGCCGTGCGCAACAAGAGCGCAATAAAAAATGGTCCGCCTATCAAGCTGGTGATAACGCCCACTGGCAGTTCTGCTGGGATCACCACAATTCGCGCAATCCAGTCAGCTAACACGAGGGCAATGGCGCCTGCAATCCACGACAGGGGCAGCAGCGCACGATGATCTGCTCCGATCCAGCGGCGCAAAATGTGCGGTATGACTAGACCGATAAATGCAATTCCTCCAGTGGCAGCCACAAGCGGTCCTACTAGCAGCGCAATCAATAAAATTAAATTGCGACGCGCGCGCGCGATATCAAAACCGAGATGATGTGCTTCGCGCTCACCCAAGAGCAGTGCGTTTAGAACTCGCCATTGGCTGCACAAAAGCACCGAGCAAAGAAGTGCCCAGGGCATGAGCCAGCCAACATGGTCCCACGAGGCACGCGCCAAACTGCCGAGAGACCAAAACCCAAAGCTGCGGAACTGGGATTCAGAAATAAACGTCGTCACAAGACTCACCAAGCTCAGCATGGTTGCGTTGATCGCAATACCCGCTAGAAGTAGCCCGGCCACACCCGGGTACCGTCGCCCCAAACCATAGGCAGATAAGGTGGCGAGCATTGCTCCTGCAAAGCCTGCCAATCCTGTAAACAACGTGCTACTAAAACCCAATAGCAGACTCAACACCACACCGAGTGAGGCACCTGCAGAAATTCCCACGAGACCCGGCTCTGCCAGGGGGTTACGGAACAGCGCCTGCATCACCGCACCACTCAAGGCGAGCGCCCCCCCGGCAACTGCGGCAAATAGCACACGCGGAAGCCTGAGCTCCAAAAATACCGAACGCTTGAAGGAGTCTAGATCTGAGCCAAACCCCACGACTGAAAAAAGCTCAGACCAGCGCATGGGTACCGCCCCCGACTTCAGAGCGAGAAGCATGATGATGAGCAAGACAAGCGGCGCCCCAACCCAGAGCAGGAGCCGATGGGGACGAGACACGGGGGACATTGCCATCAGCGGACCGTCTTGACTTCAATCACGGCGCGTTGACCTGCCTGCTCGATCTCCTGCTTCATCACGAGACTCACTGCCGGGCAATACCAGTCCGTCACGTACGATTGCACCGCCGGGATCGCAATCATCACGCCACGTATGTTGGCCATCGTTTGCTCGGTACCACGAGGGTATCGTACCGGCCAGCAAAGTTGTGGTCCAAGCGCCGTCTCAATAGACTGCCGCGTTCCGACAATTTTCTCACCGACCCGAACGGTTAAAGCAGTGGTTGGTCCTTTGCGCGGATCTCCAATGGCAAGTCGAAAATTTTGCGGTGGTAACCGTTGACCTGGCGCTTTGATTGCTGTTCCGTAACCAAAGATACTGACCATCTGCATGTCGAAGGCCTCGGACTCAGCGGTTTGACCAGGCCCACTTTTTATCAGTTTTGCCTGTAAATCATTCGCATTGAGTACATGGTCCAGGTCGGATGCGCCTGTCAACATACCAAACAGAGCGTAGTTCGCGTTTCCTTTGACCTGCGCCTGACAACTTTGCTTTCCTGTTTTCTTAACCTGACTAAAAGTCATGCGAGCACTGACCTGAACAATGCCCTTGCCCGTGATTTCAATCAATCCGCCATTATGAAAAAATTTGGCGTCACAAATACCAGCTCGCGCTGAGGCACAGGCCGTTAAAACCAATACACCCAATAGGGCATGACGAACGTTCATGGGTGCTTACCGGGTTATGTCGATTAAATTTATTTTGCGGTGAGCCAGGCGATTAACGTATTTTCAAACGAGCGCGCATCGTGTGCACGCTCGTGATTGACCATGCTGACAACTATATAGCGTTTACCGCTACTCGACCACACATACCCCGCAACGGAACGCACGTCCCGCAAGGCGCCCGTTTTAAGATGAGCCATAGACTTTGTGGTGGGATCGCGCAGCCGGTTACGTGTTGTACCGTCGGTGCCAAGGATTGCCAGCGAAGATACATACTCTGGCATCACAGGCGACATCCATGCCTTTTGGAGCATTTGTGCCAGACTGTCGGCCGAGACAACACCGTTCCTTGAAAGACCTGAGCCATTATCCAGCACGAGCCCTTTCATCGGCAGTCCCTGCTTGGCCAACACATCTTGAGCGATCTGAACACTTCCAGAGACATTCGCCGGACGTCTGCCTGCCTCAGCGCCGAGCGTCAAAAGCAACACGCGCGTCATCACATTGTTGCTGCGCTTGTTAATCAAACGAATAACTTCAGACAAAGGCGGAGACTGGTGCGAAGCAACGGCCGTGGCATTCGACGGAATCGTGCCCGTTCGAACCTGCCCCGTCATGGTTCCACCTAGCTCCTTCCAAAGTGTTTGCAAGACTTTGGCACCAAATTCTTGCTGAGAAAACGCCAAACGAAACACGTCAAATTCGCCACAGGAGCCTGCACCTTTTCCGCTTACGCGGATGCGAACAGTCGAGCCATCCGATGTTGTGTCTGTTGCCACCGTTGGCGAGCCGGGACATTGTCCATCGGCCCACTGCACATTTCCCTCAACCACGATGCCAGGAATGGGGGGGTCGATAAATGACTTCCAGGTTTTGCTTGCGGGATCTGGAGAAAAAACTATGCGTACGGCGCCAAACCCAACCATGAAAGCATCCGGGCTCGCGTTGTAAGGGCGGTCTGAGGCGCCATCAAACGCACCCGGATCGATCGTAACTTCACCAAAAACCGAACGATCCACAACGATGTCGGAGATCTCCCGGATGCCGCGCAATCGCAGATCCCGCAAAAGGCGCCAAACGTCTTGCAGCATGAGTACTGGATCGCCCCCTGCGCGCAAATACAAGGGTCCTTTCAACACACCTTGGTCATTGATCTGGGATTCCGGGCTTAATAAAAAACTGGTGTTCCAAACATAGTTGGGACCTAGTCTTGAGATCGCCGCGTAGGTCGTGACGAGTTTCATCACAGAGGCTGGGTTACGGGGGGTCTCAGGAGAAATTGCGAATAATCTCGGCCCACCGACCTCCTGCACCAAAACCGACAGCGATGACTCGGGCAACTTAGTTTTGGCCCAGGCTTGCGCAAGCTCTGGGGGCAGCGCTCCTTGCGCCTGCACCTGCAACCCTGCTCCCGACACGAGTAACGCTGCAAACACTGCACACTTGCCTAGCCACCTGCTGGCTTTCGCCTTGCCTACGATCATTACGTCACCTATTTAGCGAGTTGAACCGACAGCATACAAAAAAAGTCTCTGCCCGGCTT
>JBEDEU010000033.1:0-12856 GCA_041175585.1 Pseudomonadota bacterium
TCAATCACGACAACAATCGTAGGCAATTCTTTGAGGGGCTCAGGTGCTTCTGGTGTAAGGGAGAAGGGGTTCGGGATCGGCTCTTCGCGCTTGATCGCCTCGCGTATCTTGTTGTTATATCCGGTCAGGTTACGCACGCCTAATTTACTCATCAAGCGGTAGCGTTTTTCCATTTCGCCGACGCACCAATTCAGCGCGTTTGCCGCTTGACGCATATCGGTCACCACGGGTGCCAACAAATGAGGAATGCCTTCATAGACACTCATCTCGAGCATCTTTGGATCAATCAGAATCAAGCGCGTCTGGCTCGCGTCAGCTTTATATAAAAGCGACAGAATCATCGCATTGATACCGACAGACTTTCCGGATCCAGTTGTACCTGCCACCAGCAAGTGCGGCATCTTGGCCAGGTCTGCGACGACTGCATGACCGGCGATATCTTTACCCAACGCCATGGTGACAACAGAACTACTGGAGTGGTAGACCTGTGAGCCCAGAATTTCGGAGAGCTTAACCATCTGACGTCTTGGGTTGGGCAACTCAAAGCCCATCAAGTTCTTGCCGGGAATCGTCTCAACCACACGAATGCTAACCAAACTCAGCGCACGCGCAAGGTCTTTAGCTAGGTTAACGATCTGACTGCCCTTGACACCGGTTGCCGGTTCAATTTCGTAACGTGTGATGACAGGTCCAGCTTGTGCCGCAACAACTTGCACCTCGACACCGAAGTCAGCAAGTTTCTTTTCGATTAAGCGAGAAGTAAATTCGATTGTTTCTGCCGAGACTGTTTCAAAAGCGGGCTCGGGCTGATCCAACAAACTCAAAGCAGGCAAATCACCAGGTTCTACAGGCTCAATAAATAAAGACTGCTGTTTTTCTTTTTGTAAGCGCTCAGACTTTTGCACTTCCACG
The DNA here is from genome assembly GCA_041175585.1 of Pseudomonadota bacterium. Lineage (GTDB taxonomy): Bacteria > Pseudomonadota > Gammaproteobacteria > Burkholderiales > Burkholderiaceae_B > Zwartia. The sequence continues at coordinate 913 of JBEDEU010000033.1, forward strand.
ATTGCGGGTTCAATACGGATTGGCTGCTCATGCACAATTTTTTCGTGCTTAGCTTCGACTTGCTCATGCCGTACCGCCTGCGCCACTTGGCCCGCGCGGCGATCCTGGCGCGCGCTGCGAATGGTGCTGAATTTAAGCAACACCCACTCGAGTGCCATACCCACTTTTTCAGCAACGGTTACCCACGAGAATCCAAAAAACAAACTTGAACCAATCACGATCATGGCGATCAAGATGATTGTGCTGCCAGCAAAGCCGACACCTTGCGCAAGAAAGCCGGACCACACATGACCGATCACACCACCAGCGCCGCTGTTGTAATCCATCCGACCTGGCAGTTGCAGGCCCAATGAGCTCAAGCGATAGGCTTCAAGTCCTACGGAACCAAGTAATGCAACAAAAAAACCAATTCCCTGCTCCCAGCGAACGCGCGCGAGGGTTTCGGGTTCACCGCGTGTGCGAAGCTGCGCGGCAAGGCGTAAATAACCCGCTCGCACGCGATGTACCAACAAAATGACCCACCACCAGGCAGAAAACCCAAACAGGTACAGCAAAATGTCTGCCAAATAGGCACCCATGACGCCACCACGATTGTGAAGCTGCTCGGCATCGCGTCCTACAGAGTGAGACCAGGCTGGGTCAGCGGCGTTCCAGGTGGCCAGCACCAAGGCCAACCAAGCAGCCAGGGCCGCAAACAGTATCCAGCGCGCTTCCCGAGCGATAGATAAGATGCGCGTTTGTAACGCTGAGGGCCCATTTCGGGTGTTTCGGGTCGTGCGCGAGGGGCGCGTCGTGGCGGGAGAAAGTCGAGGCATGGAGAACATTATAATTTGCAGGTCAATCTAGAGGGTAAATTCAATGTCAACGCCAAAACATGCCAAAGTTCTCATCTTGGGCTCAGGCCCGGCCGGCTATACCGCCGCAGTCTACGCTGCCCGCGCCAACCTGAATCCAGTCATGATCACCGGACTGGCCCAGGGCGGCCAACTTATGACCACGACAGAGGTCGACAACTGGCCCGCAGACGCAGCAGGCGTGCAAGGCCCGGAGCTCATGCAACGCTTTGCCGCGCATGCGGAGCGCTTCAATACCGAGATGGTATTCGACCACATCGCCAGTGTCGACTTTTCTAGCCGGCCGTTTCGCCTCACCGGTGACGGTGGCGCGCAGTACACCTGTGATGCACTCATCATTGCGACAGGGGCGTCGGCCAAATATTTAGGCCTTCCCTCCGAAGAAGCGTTCATGGGGCGCGGCGTGTCCGGTTGTGCCACTTGTGACGGTTTTTTCTACAAAAATCAAGATGTTGCGGTTGTCGGCGGCGGCAACACCGCGGTCGAAGAGGCGCTTTACCTCTCCAACATTTGCCGCTCAGTCACTGTCGTGCATCGCCGCGACAAGTTCCGCGCCGAGCCCATCATGATCGACAAAATGATGGATAAGGTCGCCAACGGCAACATGAAAATCGCAGCTTTTCGCGAAATCGACGAAGTATTGGGTGACCAAAGTGGCGTCACGGGCGTGCGCCTGCGCTCCACCAAAGGCGAACCCTCACTGGATCTGACCGTGACAGGCGTCTTTATTGCGATCGGCCACCAGCCAAACACAAGTATTTTTGAGGGCAAGTTAGAGATGGCCAACGGTTACATCGTGACCAAAAGCGGCTTATCGGGCTTGGCCACAATGACCTCTGTGCCTGGCGTATTTGCTGCGGGTGACGTACAAGATCACGTCTACCGTCAAGCTATTACCAGCGCAGGAACAGGCTGCATGGCCGCTCTGGACGCGCAACGGTGGCTGGAGAATGCGGAGCAATAAGGCAGGTCTAGCCGACCTCAAACGCCTGCATGCGGCCGCCCAGGCCGCACGCGAGGCAGATGAGGCGCGGGAAAAGGCACAACAAAAACAGGTACTGGCGGCTAGCACTGCCAGCGCCGCCGATCGCCAGCTCTTTGCGCGCATGACCCAAGCGGTGACACCACTCACCACAGCTGAGCGCATTTTGCATCGAGCGGCTGGAGAACTGAGCGCAAGCGACCAACTTGCTCAGCGTCGGGCACGTGCGGCGGGTCAGGATCCCGAGCCTACCTTGGGGCTGTCAGATGGTTTCTCAGCGTTTGCAGACGATCAAGCTGAATTGCAGTGGGCCGCTCCAGGTGTCGGCCCGGATGTTCAACGTCAACTGCGCAAAGCATACTGGCCGGTCAGTGCGCATTTGGACTTACATGGGTTGACTAGTGATCAAGCGCGGTCAGCCCTTGTCTCGTTTGTTGCAGAGAGTCAAAGCCACGGAGCGCGATGCATCCGAATTGTGCACGGGAAAGGGTACGGCTCACAAAACGGCCAGCCTGTTTTAAAAAGCCGCGTTGCGCAGTGGCTGACTCAACTACCGTCGGTACGGGCCTTTGCGAGCGCACCCATCGCGCATGGCGGTGATGGGGCCCTCTTAGTCTTAATCCGGCTGCCTTAGGTATTCCACCATTTGCTGAGTGACCGCGAGAGGCGCAGGTGTCACCAAAGACACCAGAATAATCACCGCGAACGCCACAGGTGCACCAAAAATGCCTGCGGCGATCGGTTGAATGTGCCACCATAACTCCACCGGCACCCCAGTTGGAATACCCAGCACAAGTTCTCTGAGCCAAGGCTGCGCCTGCACCATGTAATAGATCGTGACACCGAGTCCGGATAACATGCCGGCCGCGGCACCGTATTTGTTGGCACGCTTCCAAAAAATCCCCATGACCAACACCGGAAAGAAGGACGCTGCTGCAAAAGAAAACGCTGCTCCAACCAAAAACAAAATATCGGCAGGCGTGTGCGTGGCTGCCCACGCGGCCGCAAAAGCGACAACAAGCAAAAGCATTTTCGACAGAATCACCTGCCGTCCCGCTCCCATTCTGGGCGACACCACCCTAAACAACGTGTCATGTGACAAGGCATTGGACAAGGTCAATAACAAGCCATCTGCAGTGGAAAGTGCGGCGGCTAACGCACCAGCAGCAACAAGCCCCGAGATCACGTAAGGTAAGCCGCCAATCTCTGGGGCTGCCAGCACAACGACATCAGCGCCTAGCTGCACCTCGGCAAGCTGCACAATCCCATCTTGATTTAAATCCACAATACTGATTAAAGAGCGATCTACGGCAGACCACGCATTCACCCAGGCAGGAAGCTGTGCAAAAGGAATGCCGACCAAGTCGGAATAGATCTCAAACTTAATCAAAATAGCCAAAGCGGGTGCGGTCATGTAGAGCAAGAGTATGAATAGCAAAGACCAAAACACTGACTTTCGCGCCTCACTCACCGAGGGCGTCGTCAGAGATCTCATCAAAATATGCGGTAGCCCGGCTGTCCCCAACATCAAACACAGCACAATGGCTAAAAAGTTATTACGCGCTGCATCGGAGCTCGCAGGATTTTTACTCGCAAACGGATCCGCGTGGGGGATAGGTGGAGATGCACGGACGCTGTAGTCATCACGGGCCTTCGTCCAAACAGTCCGTGCAGTCTCAATCGAGTTCGGGTAGCTCGCATACTCGCGTTCAAGCGAGCGTATTTCGGCCATGGGCGCATCGTTCGCTCTGGCGCGCAGCAACCGCCACTGCAGCTGCTGTTTTTCTTCCTCGAACGACGAGGGCAATGCATCGATGCGTGTTTGCATCGCATCTGCTCGGATTTTCCAAAGCGCTCTTACCTGCCTCTCTGCCTCGTCGTGTGTGAGTTCGCGCTCACGCTCGGTCACTTGTTGTAAGACTGCACTTGCTGCCACTTGCGGGATCGGCTCACCCGTCTGCTTGACTGCGAGCCACACAACAGGAACAAGGTAAGCAATCACCAAGATGATGTACTGACCGACCTGCGTCCAGGTCACAGCGCGCATGCCACCTAGAAACGAACAGACAAGTACGCCTCCGAGTCCAATAAAAATACCTAGCTCGAAAGAAATTCCGGTCATTCGCGTGGTGATAATGCCCACGCCATAAATCTGTGCGACCAAATAGATGAAAGAGCACAATACAGCGCACAACACACCGATCAGGCGCGTGAGGTTGCCCTCGAAACGCGCACCAAGAAAATCTGGAATGGTGTATCCGCCAAATTTGCGCAAATACGGAGCCAGAAAAAGTGCGACCAGTACATACCCGCCGGTCCAGCCCAAGATATAGGCCAACCCGTTATAGCCAGTCAAATACAGTGTTCCGGCAATTCCGATAAAAGATGCGACAGACATCCAGTCAGCCGCTGTCGCCATCCCGTTGTAGAAAGCGGGTACACGTCGACCGGCTACGTAATACTCAACAGGATCAGAGGTCCTGCACATAATGCCGATACCGGCATAGAGCGCAACCGTCGAAAGCAAGAAAACATAGCCAATCCATTGCCGGGCTAAGCCGAACACCTCGAGGGCAGATAGCATCCCAACAAGAGCGACGAATCCTAAAGAATATGCCGCATAGCCTCGAAAAAGCTGGGCGGATTGAGTGCGCGGACCCTTTGTGCTGAGTCGCATTAACGCTCCTGCTCTCGGCGAAGACGCTCGCGCCGATCCATACGGTCCATGCCCCAAGCATATATACCGATGATCAATAAAAAACAGAACTGCGCACCGAACGCGGCCATCCAAAAAGGAAAGGGCCAATCAAACATGAACAGGCCCGTCAATGAACGGGCGAAATAGGCCGGCACAAAGCTCACAAGCAACCAAACACACACCAGGCAAAAGATGAGTATCAGGTTGAAGTGCCAATAGTTGATGGCTCGATCGCGCGATTTGGGTGTCACTTTGGATGCCATGATTGTTAGAGGATACTCGAGCCTAGCGTGTAAGCGACAACGGCCGACACGTGAGTGCCAGCCGTTGTGCTTTTCTTTTGTTTTGATACTACGAGCCTGCGAATGCAGAGCAATGTCCCCTCACCTGCATGTAAAGGATTCTGCACGACAGCGCACGCTCTGGCATCAGGGTATGCCCTAGTTTTGCGCCAAATAAGGGAGGTTTTGGTGAATTTGCGACATTCATGCCCCAAAAAGGTTTGAATTGCTAGACTAGCACCCAACCGTCGAAGTTTTCTCAGGTAGCAATTATGTTTAATCCATCCCGCGATCAAGTTCGCCAGTTTTTTATCGATACTTGGCAAAAGCACAAAAACCAACAGATTCTTAGTCCATTGGAAGCCATCGCACTGGACTGGATTGAGCAACACCCCGAATACCACAGCGCCTTGGAACAGCCAGACTCGATGACCCGCGAATTTAACGTTGAGGAGGGAAAAACGAATCCTTTTTTACACCTCTCGATGCACCTAGCCATCGCAGAACAATTGTCAATTGATCACCCAAGAGGAATTCGCGATGCTTTTGACAAGCTTGCGTCACGGACGAATCAGCACGAAGCAGCCCATGAAATCATGGAATGCTTGGGTACGGTCGTGTGGGAATCTCAGAGGCTAGGCAAGGCCTTGGATAGCGATGCCTATATTGAGCTGATCCGTCAGCGTGTCAGTCGTGACTAACGACTGACAGCCAAGGACTTAGCGGCGAACAGCCAGCGGGCTGGGCTGTGCGGCCAACCAAGCAGATACGTTATCAACGTCCTGTTTGGACAATTGCTTCGCAAATGCACCCATGATGGCGTTCTTGCGAACGTTTGCTGACGCAGGAGCGCCTGACGCACCACGTTGATACGAGCGCAGAGCTTGCGCCAAAAAGTCGGCGTGCTGGCCAGCCAAAATGGGATAGGAGGGATCAACCGACTTAACACCATCCGCGCCATGGCAGGATGCGCAGTTCAGTTTTTCCCATACGGCTTTACCGGCAGCTAAATCAGCAGCCTGGCTTGTAGCCACCGCGCCAAACAGCAAAGCTGAACCAAGGGCGAACGTAGTAAGTTTCATAGAGGCCCCCGATTATTTGAGCGAAGAATAGTAGGCAGCAACGTCAGCGATGTCTTGCGCCGACAAGCTCTTGGCGATGGCATCCATCGTTGGGTGAGTGCGCTCGCCTGAGGCGTACGCACGCAGAGCCACCTGAAGATATTTTTCATTTTGTCCGGCGATTTTTGGCACCGAGTAAACCTCAGGGAAGCTTGCCTTGTAGCCAACAATGCCGTGACATCCAATACACATGGAGACTTTGGCCTTGGCAGCTTCAACGTTACCTTTTGGCTCGTCGGCTGCCGACGCAGGGAGGGCAAGCAAACAGGTCGCGGCAACTGCCGCTGTGGCGATAATGTTCGAAAACTTCATATTGGACTCTTGGTCTGGCAGGGAAATGACCCGGGAACGCATCCCGGCCGCAAAACGTGGGGATTGTACGATAATTGGTGAAACTGCACTTTAAATTCCCGCAAAATCACCTCAGACTCTTAACATTTTAGCCACCGATGACCAACGCTCACCCCGCCTCAGACCCGACCACCCGTTTTGACGGCACAGCCCGTTATGTGGCTACCGATGACCTGAAACTCGCGGTGAATGCCGCGCTGACGCTTCAGCGACCATTGCTCATCAAGGGTGAGCCAGGGACCGGCAAAACGATGCTTGCGGAAGAAGTCGCAAGTGCTTTAGGCCGCCCTTTGCTTCAATGGCACATCAAATCCACAACCAAAGCCCATCAAGGTCTGTACGAATACGATGCTGTTTCACGCCTGCGTGACTCCCAGCTCGGCGACGAAAAGGTCAAAGATATTCGCAACTACATCATGCAGGGCGTCCTGTGGCAAGCATTCGATTCGCCCGAACCTGTTGTGTTGCTGATCGATGAAATCGATAAAGCAGATATTGAATTCCCAAATGATTTGCTGCGTGAGCTCGATCAAATGGAGTTTCATGTTTACGAAACGCGCACTACGATTAAAGCCCGGCACCGTCCGCTAGTGATCATCACCTCGAACAACGAAAAAGATTTACCTGATGCTTTCTTGCGACGTTGCTTTTTCCATTACATCCGCTTCCCCGATCGCGACACGCTGCGCAGCATCGTTGATGTGCACTTCCCCAACCTGCATGCTGACGTATTGCGTGCAGCGCTCGATACATTCTTTGCCTTGCGTGAAGCGCCTGGCCTCAAGAAAAAGCCCTCGACATCGGAGTTTCTAGACTGGTTGCGTCTCTTGATTGCAGAGGATGTCACCCCTGCCGAAATCGATGCGCATGCCGCAACTTCGATTCCCATGCTCGCCGGTGCACTACTCAAAAACGAGCAAGACCTCCAGCTGCTCGAGCGTCTAGCAGCTGTGACACGTAACAGCACGCGTCGTCCGACGGGGTCGTAGACATGGCGACTTCCCAGACTTTTCGGGTTGCGCCCGCGCCTTGCACACTGCGTGGATACGGCCTGCGGCTGGAGCCACTTGGGCAACAACATCTTGACGGCTTGAAGACTGCCGCTCGCGATGGCGAGCTCTGGACGCTACGCGTCACGTCGGTACCGGAGCCCGATCAGACCGCAGCTTATATTGATACTGCCCTGAAAGGCTGGGCAGAGGGCCATCGACTCGCGTTCGCGGTGATTGATGAAGCAACCGAAACCGTCATCGGCTGCACCAGTTACCACGACATCGTGCCTGCTGTTGCACGCCTCGAGATCGGCTTCACCTGGTATGCGAAAAGTCGTCAGCGCACGTACGTCAACACGGCATGCAAACTCATGCTGATGACACACGCATTTGACACACTGGGTGCGGCAGTCGTTGGTTGGCGTACCGATAACTTCAACTATGCCTCGCGACGCGCCATTGAAAGACTGGGGGCAAAGCTCGACGGAATCCTGCGCCACCATGCATTACGGCGCGACGGTACGGTGCGCGACACCGTTATGTACAGCGTCATCGCGGGCGAATGGCCCGAGGTGCGCGATCACCTGACCTACCAACTTAAACGCCATGCTGGTTGATTTTTTTTATCACCTTCGCAGCCAGAAGCTTCTGGTTTCAGTCAAAGAATATCTGACACTGCTCGAAGCACTGTCCAGCCCCATCATGCCGCCAACGCTGGAAGATTTCTATTTTCTTTCGCGTACCACGCTGATCAAGGACGAGACTTTATTCGACCGGTTTGACCGAGCGTTTGCAACGTACTACCGCAGTCTCGAGCAAAAACTACCGCCGGGTAAAAAAATTCCGTTGGATTGGCTCATCAGCAAGCTTGAAAAAAATCTGACGCCAGAGCAAAAAGCCAAGCTTGAGAAGCATGGCTGGGACAAGCTCATGGAGATGTTCAAGGAACGACTCGAAGAGCAAAAAGCCCGTCACGAAGGCGGAAATAAGTGGATCGGTACGGGCGGCACTTCGCCGTTTGGCAATGGCGGCGTCAACCCCGAGGGTATTCGCGTCGGCGGTTCTGGCGGTGGACGCTCTGCCATCAAAGTCTGGGACGAGCGTAATTTTCGCGACTATGACGATTCAATTGAATTGGGTACGCGCAACTTCAAAGTGGCCCTGCGCCGCCTGCGACGCTTCGCCCGCGAAGGATCCGACTTTGAACTGGATTTAGGCGACACCATCGCCAGCACTGCCCGCAATGCTGGCTATCTCGACATCAAGATGGTCCCCGAGCGCCATAACAACGTCAAAGTGTTGATGCTGCTTGATGTCGGTGGCAGCATGGATGATCACATTGCGCGTGTGGAAGAACTGTTTTCGGCAGCAAGCAGCGAGTTCCGCAACCTCGAGGTGTATTACTTCCATAACTGTCCTTACGAGCACCTTTGGAAATCAAACCGTCGCCGTCAAATGGAACGCTTTGAAACCTGGGACGTTCTGCGCAAGTTCAATGCAGATTGGCGTTTGATTTTTGTCGGTGATGCCACGATGAGCCCGTATGAAATTCTCCAACCCGGAGGCTCCGTCGAGCACTACAACAAGGAGCCTGGCGCAGAATGGCTGCAGCGTATGGTGAGCGCCTGGCCCAAATCTGTGTGGCTAAACCCTGAACCCCAAGCCTCCTGGCAGTACCGCCAGTCCATCGCCTTGATACGCAATATCGTGCAAGACAAGATGTTCCCAGTCACGGTTTCGGGCATCGAACAGGCCATGCGATTGCTTTCGAAGTGAACCTATTGCGAACCGGACACTCCAACCGGTTCTAGTCCCTCTCAGGAATGTCCGTATGTTGCACCCTTTTGGCGCCCTAAAAAATATTTTAGCTGGTGTAGCTCTTGTTCTATTTAGCTCCACAGGATGGGCGTTTAACCCACCTGCCGGCATCACTACGATGCAGTCAGTAGAAGGTGTGACCGAATATCGCTTGAATGCGAACGGGCTACGAATCTTGCTAGCGCCGGACGATTCAAAACCGAGCACAACGGTCAACATGACATACCTTGTCGGATCGCGTCACGAAAACTATGGCGAAACGGGTATGGCGCATTTACTGGAACATATGTTGTTCAAGGGCACGCCAAACATGCCCAATGCGCTAGGTGAGTTTTCTAAACGGGGCTTGCAAGCAAACGGCACAACCTCGGTGGACCGAACCAACTATTACGCAAGCTTCTCGTCGAACCCACAAACACTCGCTTGGTATTTGTCCTGGCAGGCCGATGTAATGGTCAACGCAAGCATCAAGCGCGAAGACCTCGATACAGAAATGACCGTTGTACGTAACGAGATGGAAAACGGCGAAAACAACGCATTCAGGATTCTGATGCAGAGGATGTTAGGCGTCTCTTACGAATGGCATAACTATGGAAAGTCAACCATCGGCGCACGCTCCGATGTCGAAAATGTTGATATTCCGAAACTACGCGAGTTTTATAAAACCTACTATCAACCCGATAACGCGGTGTTAGTGATCGCCGGAAAGTTTGATCCAGAGACTGCTTTAAAAGATGTTGTTGAGTCCTTCGGCAAAATCCCCAAACCAACGCGTAAACTCCCCCCGGAATATACAGTTGAGCCTGCTCAGGACGGCGAGCGCCGCGTGACCCTACGTCGGACAGGCGGCTCACCAGTTGTCGCCGCTATGTATCACGTTCCGTCTGCGGCGACCAAGGAATTTGCCGCACTGGACCTTGCCAGCATGATTATTGGTGACACTCCATCGGGCCGCTTATACAAAGCACTCGTCGCGAATAAGCTCGCAGCCGGTGTCTTTGGCTTCACCATGGATCGTACAGCTCCAGGCAGCGTCATGTTCGGTGCAAGCCTGCAAGCAGATATGGATCAAGCGCAAGCGTTGAAGACTTTGACCGAGACGATTGAGGGCATCGCCAAACACCCCTTCACAATTGAGGAACTTGATCGCGTACGTAATCAATGGCTTAAAGCGTGGGACCAAGGTTTTAGTGATCCACAAAAAATAAGCGCTGCACTGACTGAAGCCATCGCACTCGGGGACTGGCGTCTATTTTTTGTCAGCCGTGACCGCATTCGTGCCGCGACACTCGCCGACGTGCAGCAAGCTGCCGAGCGTTATCTCGTCCAAGCCAATCGTACAGAGGGCGTCTACATCCCTACGGACAAACCACTTCGTGCTCCGCAATTCAGCAAGCCGAACTTACAAGAGGAGTTGAAAGGCTACACCGGTGATACCGGCCTGAAGCAAGCTTCAGCGTTTGACCCAGACCCAAGCAATATCGATGCACGTACCCAGCGTAAAACCGTGGCGCTAAAGAACGGCAAGCTACAACTTGCCCTCTTGCCCAAAGAGTCACGCGGCGATCGGGTAAATGTTGCTATTCAAATGCAATTTGGTGATGTGGACTCACTCAAGGGTCAACGCTTGAACACGATTGCTGTAGCCGAGCTGCTTTTAAAAGGCACACCGACACAAACACGCCAACAGATCAATGATCGTATTGACGCACTGGGTGGGCAAGTCGGCGTGTCTGGCGCAGGCGGCGGCTTAGTCATTCAACTGTCGACGACGGCCAAGCATATCGACGAGCTCGTAAGCTATGTTCTGGACGTCATACAGCAAGCGAACTTCGCGCAAGAGCAGCTCGACGAATACGTGAGTAAAACCGCGACCGGCATAAAGAGCTCCATGACTGAGCCCAACGCCATCGCTTCACGTATGCTCGCGCGGCATGGCAACCCTTGGCCCAAGGACGATATTCGATATACACCGACTTTCGAAGAGTCATTAGCCGCGCTGTCGGGACTAACACGTGAGCAGTTAGTTGCGTACCACCAGAAATTCTTTGGTGTGTCGCAGACCTCAGCTTCTGCGGTGGGTGCATTCGATGCAACGAAGCTCGAACAAACGCTTACAAGTGCACTTGCAAAATGGAATACAGGCGCACCGTACAAGAGAACGCCTGAGCCCTATCGGAATATCAAGCCCGAGCAAATGCAAGCTGATACGCCCGACAAGGCAAATGCGTTCTATATCGCTAGCAGCACATTAAAGTTGCAAGATACAGATCCGGATTACACCGCACTGTCGCTCGCAAACTTTATGCTGGGCGGATCAGAGACATCGCGTCTGTGGATGCGCATCCGCGAGAAGGATGGCCTATCCTACAACGTGCGCACACGCCTGAATGTATCGTCCTTTGAGCAAAGCGGCACATGGTCCGTCTATGCGATCTTTGCACCGGAAAACAGGCAACGGATCGAGGCTGGGATTCGCGAAGAATTCGATCGCGCCCTGAAAGATGGATTTGGCGAGACTGAGGTGAAGGAAGCCATTGCAGCCTTGTTGAACTATCGTAAGCTCTCGCGCGCTCAAGATGCCAACCTAGTAAGCGGCTGGATAACGTATATGGATACAGGACGCGATTTCAAATGGTCCGCCGAGTCCGATAAAAAAGTCGCCGCGCTGACTGTTGAACAAGTCAATGCAGCATTGCGTAAGTATCTGCAACCGCAAAGTTTTAGCAGCGTCGCAGCCGGAGACTTCTCCAAAAAGAAATAGCATTGGAAATCGACGTAAATAGAAAAAGCCATCTCAAGAATTTTGAGATGGCTTTTTTTTCGGGTGTTGCCTAGATCAATCTA